>NZ_JANSHU010000006.1:0-106267 GCF_047461755.1 Synechococcus sp. R65.1
GGCCTGGTGGCCTTGTCAGCGCTTCACTACCCTATCCCACACTCACCCCCACCGTCAAGACCCATAAGGGGTTTTTGGGAACAGGCCACCGCTAGACTGAGAAAGTGAGTTCGGAGGGGGTTCGGACAAATGGGGATTGAGATTGGGATGCCAGCTCCCGACTTTAGCCTGCCTGCGGTTGGGAAAGGGGTTCCCAAGGGGGCCCAGATTTCGCTGGGGGCCTATCGGGGCAAGAGCAAGGTGCTGCTGGCTTTTTACCCCGCAGACTTTTCGCCGGTGTGTACGAGCGAGATGCGCTGTTTTCGGGAGGACTGGGGAGCTTTTCGGGCGGCAGGGTGTGAGATCTTGGGGATCAGCAGCGACCCCATCTCTCGACACGAAGCCTTTGCCGAGCAGCTCAAGCTGGAGTTCCCTCTGCTGAGTGACGTGGACAGGAGGGTAAGCCAGCAGTACGGGGTGGATAGCTTGCTGGGGATACGACGGGCCTATTTTGTAGTGGACAGCCAAGGGATCCTACGCTACCAGCATGTGGAGTGGCTGCCCATCTTCAAGCGTGACAACCGCGAGCTGCTGGAGGTAGTGAGGGCAATTGACTAGGGGCAGGATCCTCACTGGGCTGGACAGATAGATCTGGTGTGCCTGGCCGCTCTTGGACCGAGGGGCTCTTATCCAGCCTGGTTGTCGCCCGTCCAGACGGCAGCCCAGCGCAAGATCCTGGCAAAGCCGGAGCGAGTAAGGACAAAGGAGCACGGGTTGGAGTCGAGCTGTCGTAGACCCTTGCGGGAGGGCGCGGGCCATTAGGAGGCCGTAGAGGTTATGCATGCACTCCTCGGAGGAGCTTTGGGAAGTCTCGAGAGGGATTCACAGGTTTAATGGTTTGGGGACAGATCGCCGCCCTCAGGGCTAACCTAAAGCCGAGAGAGAACAACGCCTGCCCTTAGCTCTATTGCGAAAACGAGGCGGCAATCGCCATGAGGATCTCGGTGATAAAGCTTCTCTCCTCACTGCTGCTTTTGGGAGGGCTGTCCGCCCCTGTTGCCGTAGGGGCCTATCCGGTCAGCCCCAAAACGGTCATGTCTCTGCAACGGGGGGATCACGCTCAAGCGCTGCCCAGAGCCAAAACGAAGCAACGCTTTCGGGTGGTAACCTTGGCAACCGGCCTGGAGCATCCGTGGGGGATGGCTTTTCTGCCAGATGGAACCATTTTGGTTACCGAACGTCCGGGCCGCCTGCGGCGGGTTACCGACCGAGGGTTGGATCCCCAGCCCATAGCCGGGGTGCCGGAGGTGTTTGCCCGCGGCCAAGGGGGACTGCTGGATATCGCTTTGCACCCCAACTACGCGGAGAACGGCTGGATCTACTTGTCCTACGCGGCTCCCGGGCCGGGTGGAGGGGGGACACGAGTGGCGCGGGCCCGCCTAGGGAAAAAGGGACTCCAGGACCTGGAAGTGATTTTTGACATGGAGCGCAAGACGCCTGCCCAGCAGCACTTCGGCTCCCGCTTGGTCTTTGACGAAGAAGGGTTTCTCTACATCAGTACTGGGGATCGCGGAGAACGGAATCGGGCTCAGGATCTGGGGGATGCAGCAGGCAAGGTGTTGCGCCTTACCGACACGGGCGGGATCCCGAAAGACAACCCCTTTGTTGGGCAAGCAGGGGCTCTGCCAGCAATTTTCACCTATGGCCACCGCAACATTCAGGGAATGGCCCGCCACCCGGAAACAGGGGCTATTTGGATACACGAACATGGGCCCAAAGGGGGAGATGAGATCAACATCCTCGCTCCCGGCGTGAACTACGGCTGGCCTTTAATCACCCATGGCCGCGAGTACAGCGGCGAACCAGTTGGCAAGGGACTAGCAGCAGCTCCTGGATTGGCTTCGCCGCTGCTTCACTGGACCCCCTCCATTGCTCCCTCTGGCATGACCTTTTACACGGGAGACGTCTTTCCCGAATGGCGGGGCAACCTCTTTGTGGGAGCACTGGCTGGCCAGCATTTGGCACGGCTGGTTTTGGAAGGGAATCGGGTGGTGGCTGAGGAGCGTCTCCTAGAGGGAGCTGTCGGCCGTATCCGGGATGTGCGTCAGGGGCCGGATGGCTTGCTCTACTTGTTGACTGACGCCCCCAACGGATCCCTGTTGCGCTTGGAGCCAAGCTCTTGATTGAGGTCAAATAGCCCTGGTCCTGTAGGATTAGCCCCAACAGGGTTTCCCAACTCCCACTGCTGCCACTACAAGAACTTAACATCTTGCTCGATGGGGAGTGGCTCTCCTGTTTGGGCATCTGTGTTGTGGCAGGCAAAGCACTCCTCCGGAGTTAGCTTAATAACCTGACCTGAAGCCGGAAGAAAAAACATTCTCAGCTCTTTGGTTGGGATCAAGATAGTTTCGCCGTTTGGAGCCCCGCGCTTGTGCTTTTCGTCAGTGAAGGTTCTGACAACGCAAGATATTGGATAGTATTCGCTTTTCCGGAGCTTAGCTTCCAGAAGCGCTCTCCAGTGGGGGCTGTTCCCAAAAATCCATTGGCCCCTAGAAAATTTGAGGTCGAATACCTGACTCCAAATTCTGCTGTAGAAGGTGATGATAGATGTCTTGACTTCGTAAGCTCTCGTTATCTCCTCTAAGTGGGATAAAAACTCGCTGGCAGTCAATGGCTGAGGAGGATTGGCAAAGGGTTTCATGAATCGATATCTTCTAGCTTCTGGTTACAGCAGTGGGATTCCCGTAGCTGCATAGTCCACCCAGCTCGAAGCACTTGCGCAAAGGGGGGTGTGTCAGAAGTTGCCCGTCAGACAACCAGTGGCCCCTCCTCAAGGGAGCCTGTAGATAGAAGCAACACCTTGCAGGGAAAGCTTGCCCGCCAAAGGGCGAAACTCATGGGCGGTACAAGATTCGAACTTGTGGCCCCTTCCGTGTGAAGGAAGTGCGCTACCGCTGCGCTAACCGCCCTTTCTAGGGTTTACTAAAGCTAGCCTCTATTGTACCACTGCTGCTACAACACTGGACAAGAAAGGTGCTCCGCACCGCTGTTGCAAACGAGGACTAAAGCCCTTGGCTGGGCGAAGAAGCAGTTGCTCTACAGGCCGAGATCGACCCGCGCGATGGGCAAGTGACCTCCCCTTGTCAGCTAGAGCTCTACGCAGAGGAGTTCTACGGCCTCCTTGCCATTTGCCCCTGTCCAGGACGATGGTGGGATGCCTTCCTGTCGATCTCCGGAAAACTTCAACCTAGTCGTGGTTACCCTCCCGCTGGCCTTCTGGGTCGTTCCGGAACCGATCTACCCGTTTGAGCTCCTCTCCGTTCGGGCGCAGCGGCCTCAGGGACTCCATTCCGCTCTCGCGAAGGGGAGAGGCCTCCCGCTCCAGGTCTTCCCCAAGGCGCTCGCTGCCGGCACGCTCTCCGTTAAGGGGCTCTGCGGCGCGAAGGGAGGGTGGTAAACGGAGGAGTTCAGCAGGAGGGCAATCCTCGGCTGTGGGCAGGTCGGAAGTGCTAAGCACTCCTTTTGGGATGGAAGAGAGGCGCTGGGCGACAGCCCCGATGCTCTCCAGACGAATCATCTCCTCCCAGGAGCAAATCTCCTCTTCATCTTCTGTTTCGTAGCGAACCAGGATAGTGTCCCCCTCGATATCGAGGATCTTGGCTCGTTCCAGCCAGCGTCCCTGATCGCGCAGGTAGATCCACACTTCCTTGCCTTCGCGGCTGAGTTGATAGATCCTACGATGAAGCACGGTTCCCTCCTGCGATAAAAGATCCGGGCGAACTGTTGTGGGGGTTACCCAGTTCACCCTTCCATCTTAGCGGCTGGATCCCTCCCCTGTATGCCCTTCATGGGGCAGAATTAACTTTCTAATCCGGAAGAAATCCCAAAAGGCAGTCTCCCTCTGCCGCCGGCTTTGGCAAAGCCTTGATCTTCAAGGAGACAGTATGCGCATCGCTATTGTCGGGTTGGGGTTGATCGGCGGATCCCTGGCTCTTAAGCTTACCGAAGCAGGGTACTCCGTCTGGGGGATCAGCCGCAATCCGGCTACCTGTCAAGAGGCCCTAGAACGTGGAGCGGTTCAGGGCTGCGGAACCGAGTTGGCCCAGTTGACGCTTTTCAACCCTCAGGTGGTGGTGATCTGTACTCCCCTGGAGCAGGTGTTGGCCACCCTGGCAGCCCTGGTGCCCTATCTGTCGCCCCAGACAGTGGTAAGCGATGTCGGCTCCGTCAAGCAGCCAATTGTTGGGCCGGCAACAGCGCTATGGCCCCTATTCGTGGGGGGGCACCCCATGGCCGGCAAGACGTTACAAGGGATCCAGGGAGCGGAAGCTAACTTGTTTCTGGGGCGACCCTATGTGCTCACTCCCATTCCCCAGACGCAACCCCAAGCCCTTGCGGTGATGCAGGAGCTAGTGGCAGCAGTGGGTGCCGAAGTTGTCCTTGCCGATCCTGTCCGTCACGATCAGGCAGTAGCTTGGGTTAGCCATCTGCCGGTCATGGTGGGAGCTGGCTTAATTGCCGCCGTCAGCCAGGAGGGAAACCCCGATATTCTGGCACTGGCCCGCACTTTGGCCAGCAGTGGCTTTCGAGATACAAGTCGGGTTGGCGGTGGGATCCCACAGTTAGGGCTAGAGATGGCCCGCTACAACCGGCAAGCGCTGCTAGCTGCTCTGCGTGGCTACCAAGCTGAGTTGAAGGCACTAGAGCAGCTAATCGAGGGCGAACAGTGGGAAGAGCTGCTCCAGAAGCTGCAGCGAGTCCGCCAGGAATGGCAGCAGTTTCCAGTAAATCAAGGGGCGCCTTAGGTGACTAGCTGTGGCTGTTGCAACTGGCTGCTCAATACCCAACTGGATAAAAGGGGCTAGCTTTGGCTTGCTGGGGGGTGTTTTGACCCTGCCCCGAAACTCGGCGGGGGGGAGCGATGGGAACCTCGATCACCCGCTCCGGCACCAGAGAAACCATGTCGGAGCGCTCGGCAATCTCTCGCAGAGAATTGACGATGGATTCTTGAGTGAGGAGAAACTGCTGCTCATGGCGTTGCAGCCGCTGCCAAACCTGGTAGTGCTGGCTCCATTGGCTTTGGGTACGCACTGTCCAACTATAAACACCTAGCACCGCTAACCCCGAGACGATGGCAATGCCGGTGGAAACCTGGTGCCACCAGATGAGATGCTCTCTCCAGGTGGGATCCCAACGGCGGGGATGGGCGGACTTCAAAGGTTGAGGGGAGCTGCCTTTGTAAGCTGCAGGAGACAAAGCTGTTTTGGAGTGGGAAGAGGGAGCCAAAGTTGCAGTTCTGGGCTGGATAGGGAGAAAGCTGCGACCACGGCTTGTGTTTTGGCTAACCATAGAGTCTACACCTCACCCACCAAGCACTTGCTGCCAACTGGATCCCACTCTATCCGAGGCGGGCAGCTACTCGCAGTTTGGCAGAGCGGGCCCGGGGATTGCGTTGCTGCTCCTGCTTGGAAGGGCGCAGAGGTTTAGGGGTGAGCACCTGCCAGCGGGGATCGGTACGGAAGGCCCATTTCACTAGGCGATCTTCCAGACTGTGGAAGCTGATTACAGCCAACCTACCGCCGGGCTTTAGCCAAGCAGGAGCCTGGGCCAGCAGGGTTTCTAGGGCTTCCAGTTCTCGGTTCACGGCAATGCGCAGGGCCTGAAAGACCCGCGTAGCTGGGTGGATGCGGCCCCGCCTTGCTGCCGGCGGTACTGCCTGCCAGACTACCTGAGCCAGTTGGGTAGTGGTAAAAAGGGGGCGGGAGCGTTCGATGTGATGGGCGATGCGGCGGGCAAAGCGCTCCTCGCCATAGCGAACGAAAATGTCGATCAAGTCCTCGGCAGGGCGCCGGTTGACCCAATCGGCAGCGGTTTCCTGAGCGGCAGTGGGATCCATGCGCATGTCCAGCGGCCCCTCGGCGCGAAAGCTAAACCCGCGCTCAGGGCAGTCCAGCTGGGGCGAGCTCACCCCCAGGTCGGCCACGATGCCATCGAAGAGGATAGGCCGCCCTTGCTCGTCGCGCCAGCCGTGCCGCTGCGGATCGAAATTGGCGAAGTTGAGGTGCCAAAGCTGGATGCGCTCCTGGGGGATCCCTGCTGCTGCCAAGCGCGCCCGAGCTGCCTGCAAAGCCAGCGGATCCCGATCCAGCCCCACCACCCGTTCTGCTCCCCCCTGCAGTAGGGCCAAGGTGTGTCCGCCTCCTCCCAAGGTTACGTCCAAAAACGTGCCGCCCTGCTGGGGCTGCAGGTAGGCCATCACCTCCTCGGTCAAAACGGACTCGTGGTGATACGGAGAGCTCTCCCCGAGCCGAGTTTCCGGCAAGTCCATGAGGTCAGTGGCTGCAGAGGGGCAACCTCGATGATTCTATCCAGGCTTTTTCCCGGGCCACCAGGCCATCGGGAATCTGCAGGCAATCCTTGCTACCGCGCAGCTGAGCAGCCCAGACAAGGGCAGTCGACCATTTAGCCGAGCCTTACAATTTGGAGGCTTCCCGCTACAGCCTGTTAGATTCCCAGAAAAAAGGCCGAGGCCCGGCCTCAACCGAGGAATCCATGTTGTTAAGCTCATCCTGAAAGAGGAGGGCTGCTGTCAAAAGACAGGCTGTCTTTGCGGCAAGAGCGGTGTGGGTTCAACGTATCATTGAGACTGCCCCTAGTCTCCTTACGGCTGCCGTGCTAACCACTGCTGCTTCTCCCAACGTCCTGACGCTCTCCCCTGCCCAGGGCCTACGCGGCCAGATTAAGGTTCCAGGGGACAAGTCCATCTCCCACCGTGCTCTGATGCTGGGATCCCTGGCGGAAGGGGAAACGGTCATCCAGGGTCTGTCATTAGGGGAAGATCCCCACAGCACAGCGGCTTGCTTTCGGGCTTTGGGAGTCGAGATCCCTGAGCTCAACAGCGAGTGTGTGCGCATCCGGGGAGTGGGTTTGGATCGCCTACAGGAGCCGGCAGATGTCTTGGATGCCGGCAATTCCGGCACCACCTTGCGCCTGATGTTGGGGATCCTGGCTGGCCAGCGGGGGCGCTTTTTTGCCGTCACTGGGGATCGCTCCCTGCGCTCGCGGCCTATGGGGCGGGTGGTGGAGCCGCTGCGGCAGATGGGGGCTCAGATCTGGGGGCGGGCGGGGGGCAACCTGGCACCTCTGGCTGTGCAGGGGGGATCCTTAAAGGGGATCCACTACCACTCGCCTGTGGCCTCGGCCCAGGTAAAGTCCTGCCTGCTGCTGGCGGGCCTGTTGGCAGAAGGCACCACTCAGGTTACGGAGCCGGCCCTTTCCCGCGACCACTCGGAGCGGATGTTGCGGGCCTTCGGAGCCGAGATCCAGGTCGATGTGGCGACAAAAACCGTGGCGGTGGTGGGGGGATCCCGCCTGGTGGGCCAGACGGTGCAGGTGCCCGGGGACATCAGCTCGGCAGCCTTCTGGTTGGTGGCGGGCTCGATTGTGCCCGAGAGCGAATTGCTGCTAGAGGGTGTGGGCCTCAACCCCACCCGCACCGGGCTGCTGCAGGTGCTGCAGGAGATGGGGGCCGACATTCAAGTGGAGAGCCAGCGGGAAGTGACCGGCGAGCCTCTGGGGGATCTGCGCGTGCGCTCGGCCCGTTTGCGAGGCTGTAGCATCGGCGGCGAGCTGATTCCCACCCTAATCGACGAGATCCCGGTTTTGGCGGTGGCAGCAGCCTTTGCCGAAGGAACTACGGTCATTCGCGATGCAGCGGAATTGCGGGTAAAAGAAAGTGACCGCTTGGCGGCCATCGCTCAGGAACTCAGCCGCATGGGTGCCCAGGTAACCGAATATCCCGACGGCCTGGAAATCAAAGGAGGGATCCCCTTGCAGGGAGCAGAGGTGGACAGCCACGCCGACCACCGCATCGCCATGAGCTTGATGGTAGCTGCCCTGGCCGCCCAGGGATCCACCACCCTCAGCGGTGCCGACTGCGCCCGCATCTCCTACCCCGACTTCATTCCCACCCTGCAGCGGCTGACCAACCCTTCATTAGCGTCTTAAGACAACTTTTGCCGATGTCCGACCAGCCTATTGCCATCGAACACCTCTGCTTTCGAGTCCCCCCCGGCGGCCAGGTGGCTTTCCTTCGGGAAGACGAGCGGATCTGGGGAGCGGCCCTGCGCCAACAGCCGGGTTTTCTGGGCAAGGAAGTCTGGCTTGACGCCGAGGATCCCGAACTTGTTCACCTCATCATTCGCTGGGCTAGCCGCGCCGCCTGGAAAGCTTTCCCCCCAGAGCAGGCGGAAGCCTTGGATCGGCAGATGCAGCCCTTCTACATGCGCCTGGAGCAAGCCAAAGAATACCAGCTCTGGCAGCCCAACCTCCTAGGAGAGGAACCGGCCAGCTAAGAAGCCTCAAAGCCCACCTCGGCAGCCGTTGAGTCCGTCCTAGCAGAGGCTGCCGCCCGCTCTTGTTCCACCAGCTCCCGCAAGCTGGGCATGGTTACCGCCAGAGCTCCCTCGCGCCGCTGCAGCCCAGCCTCAAAGGTTTCCGGGGTCACGATCCCACCGGAGATGAGCATCTTAAAAGCATCCTCCACCGGCATGAACACCTCCACCACTTGATCTTCTGGCACGATCGCGTACCAGCCAGTGGTTGGGTTGGGAGTGGTGGGGATAAACACGCTAAGGGAACGCTGGGGCCCGCCCATTCGGATGGGAGTTTGAATGCTGCCCGTTACAAAAGCCAAAGCCCAGATCCCTGGCCGGGGGTATTCTACCAGCACCACCCGCCGAAACCCCTGGTTGTTGGGAGCAAATAAGACACTGAGCAATTGCTTTAGGGTCTTGTACACCAGCCCCGCCACTGGGATGGCATGGAGCAGCTGCTCGCTTAGGTTGAGCAGCCACTGGCCGACAATGTTGCGGGCCATGAAGCCAATCAGCAAAATAAGCAAGATTGGCGTCAGCAAGCCCACCGCCAGGTTGATGAGGTTAACCAGGATGGGGTGCAGCCCTTGGATGGGGTTAAACGGCTTAGGAATGCTGGTCAGAAAACCGATGCTCCAGGTGGCCACTTCCACCATCAGCCAAATGGTGGTTGCTAGAGGAATCACCACCAGCAATCCCGCCACGAAGTAGTTTTTAAGATGCTGTTTCCACTGAGAAACCATGGTGAGGTCGTCCCGTCAAGTCAAACAGCTGAGTGCAGCGGGCCAATGCAGGTGAAGCTTGCAGGTGGCAATCATGATACCCCCCTTCTGCCTCACCTCATAATAGGCATCGACCGCACTTTGCTGGCCAAAGGCGCAAAGCCCCCGATCTTGCCTTGGGCTGATAATGCTATCTTAGGCCGATATAAAATTTTGTAAAGGCAGGGATCCCCCAGCGGCTTGGTGGCCAGGGCTGAGGGTGGCTTCCCCTTTCTGCTACATCTTGTGTGGGAGGCGCCATGGCGGAGTCAGATTGGTTAGAGCACACCTGTCAGGTGGAGGTGCCGGTTCCCATTGAACAGGTTTGGGAGCTGTGGTCCAACCTGGCCCTCATGCCGCGTTGGATGCCGTGGATTCGCTCGGTGGAATTGCTGGATCACGACCTATCGCGGTGGACGCTTGCTACGCGCGGCTTCACCTTCAGTTGGATCTCCCGCACCCACACGGTGGTGAAACACCAACGCATCGCCTGGCAATCGGTGGAAGGGCTGCCCAATCGGGGGGCGCTGCGGTTTTATGATCGCAAGGGTAGTACCATTGTGAAGCTGTCAGTGGCCTACAAGATTCCAGGCATTCTGGGCAAAATTCTAGATGGCCTGTTCGTGGGTAAGGTAGTGGAAAGCACCATCCAAGCGGACTTGGAGCGCTTCAAAGCCTATGCCTTGGAGCAGGCGAGGTTAAGCTCTGACAGCGCCTCGGCCAGCTAGCTCCGCCTGGTTGGGCAAGCTGTCTTCTTGGCTTCTTGCTTGACCACTCTCGCTGCGGCAAAGATTTGAACATGCCCGATCCCCCTCCTCAGCCTCTTGTTGCCTCTTCTTCTCAGCCTGTTGACAACCGCAACATTCGCTTTTCTCTAGAGCGGGGCGAGCTGGACTTGGATCAGCTTCTGCTGCTATTGAACCGCAATGCCTTTTGGGCGCAAAACCGCCGTCGGGAAGAGATGGAGCGGGCCATTGCCCACAGCCATCCGGTGGTCAGCGCCTGGGACGGGGAGCGCCTGATTGGCTTTGGCCGCGCCACCTCCGATGGAGTTTACCGGGCCGTCCTCTGGGATATCGTGGTGGACTCCGACTACCGCCGCCAAGGCATTGGGCGCAAGCTGGTGGAAACCCTAATTAGCCATCCCCACCTACAGTCAGTGGAGCGCATCTACGTGTTCACCACCCATCAGCGCGGCTTTTACGAGCGGATTGGTTTTGTGGAAAACCCCAGCACCACTTTGGTTCTCTATGGGCGATCGCTGGAGTTTTTAATCCCAGCCGCCAAACAGGAGCAGGTCTAACCCCCGAGGCAAGGGGGGACAGGGGTCTGGCTTGGCCTCGAGGGGAGGACGCGCTAGCCTGAGCAAAAAAGGTGAGAGGGTTTACCTATGGCCAATCGCCTCGCCACGTGTTCTAGCCTCTACCTGCGCAAGCACGCCAATAATCCAGTGGATTGGTGGCCTTGGATCCCGGAGGCCCTGGAGAAAGCCCGGGCTGAGGATAAGCCAATTTTTCTGTCCATTGGCTACTCCAGTTGCCACTGGTGCACGGTCATGGAGGGAGAGGCCTTCTCGGACCCCGAGATTGCCGCTTTCTTGAATGCCCACTTTTTGCCCATCAAGGTCGATCGCGAGGAGCGGCCCGATCTGGACAGCATCTACATGCAGGCGCTGCAACTCATGAGCGGGCAGGGAGGGTGGCCTCTCAATGTCTTTCTCACACCCAATGACCTGGTGCCGTTTTATGCAGGCACCTATTTTCCCGTGAAGCCCCGCTTTGGCCGGCCAGGGTTTCTAACGGTGCTGCAGCGCGTCCTGCAGTTTTACCGGCAGGAAAAAGAAAAAATTGCGGAGATGAAGGGCCAGATTTTGACGGCCCTGACCACCCTCAGCGACCTAGTGCCAGAAGACCATATTCCACCCGACTTACTGCGCTCCGGGATCGCCAAGATCCAGCCCTTGCTCACCAACGCTGGGGCGGTGCAGCAGTTCCCCATGATGCCCTATGCCCAGTTGGTGCTGCGCTCGGCCCGCTTCGACCCGCCGGAAGGGATCACTGGCTTGCCGACAGCTCTGGAACGGGCCAAGGAGCGGGCCATGGCCCTAGTGTTGGGTGGGATCTTCGACCATGTGGCCGGTGGCTTTCACCGCTACACCGTGGATCCCACCTGGACGGTGCCCCACTTTGAAAAGATGCTCTACGACAACGGGCAGATCTTGGAGTTCTTGGCAGAGCTGTGGGCCCACGGCATCCGGGACGCTGCCATCGAGCGGGCGGTGCGCCTGACGGTGGAGTGGGTGGCGCGGGAGATGACAGCTCCTGCTGGGTATTTCTATGCGGCCCAGGATGCCGATAGTTTTGCCCGGCGAGAAGATGCGGAGCCCGAGGAGGGGGAGTTCTATGTCTGGCGCTGGCAGGAGCTGCAAGATTTGCTCGATGAAGAAACCTTCCGCGCTCTGCAGCAGGCTTTCTTCCTGTTGCCAGGGGGCAATTTCCCCGACCGGCCCGGCTGCATTGTCCTCCAGCGCCAACAGGGGGGAGAGCTGCCGCCGGAAGTCGAGACCGCCTTGACCACTCATCTGTTTCGGGCTCGCTACGGCTCCACCGAGCGCAGGATCCCCTTCCCGCCGGCAGTAGATGCCCAATCGGCCCGCCAACACCCTTGGCCAGGGCGGATCCCGCCTGTTACGGACACCAAGATGATCGTCTCCTGGAACGGCCTGATGATCTCGGGGCTGGCACGGGCCTACCAGGTGTTTGGCGACGAGGAGTACCTGCAGTTGGCCTTGCGGGCTGCCCAGTTCATCCTTAGCCGCCAGCGCCATCCCGACACGGGATCCCTGCTGCGGTTGAACTACGACGGCACACCCCAGGTGCCTGCCAAATCCGAAGACTACGCCCTCTTCATCAAGGCCCTGTTGGATCTGCACCAGGCCTGCCTAGGTCGAGCAGGGGATCCCAGTTCCCAGCACTGGCTGGAGGCTGCCATCCGGTTGCAGCAGGAGATGGACGCGCAACTGTGGGATACGGCCAGAGGAGGCTACTTTGTCAGTGATGCCCAGAGCGCCGCTGAACTCCTGGTGCGGGAGAAAGACTTCCAGGACAGCGCCATGCCGTCAGCCAATGGTGTGGCCATCGCCAACCTGGTGCGTCTGGCTGCCCTCACGGGCGATCTGGACTATCTGGAGCGAGCAGAGCAGGCCCTGAAAACTTTTGCCCACCCTATGAGTACCCAGCCGCGGGTCTGTCCCACTCTATTCCTTGGGCTAGACTGGTACAGCAACTGGGTGAAGGTGACCTTAGGAGCTGAGCACATCCCCACCTTCCAACAGCGCCCCTGGCCCACTGCCGTCTTTACTTTGCCTGCAGAGGCAGAGCCCCTGCCGCCAGGGACGGTGGGCTTGGTGTGTTGGGGCAGCAAGTGCCTGGCCCCGGCCAGCTCGCTGGAACAAATCCAGTCTCAGATCAACAGGGGACAAAACCGCTCCTACTGACTTAGCTTCTTCCTGGATTTTCCACACCAAAGAACTCGATGCGATAGCTGTGGATGCGGGTGCCGGTCTTTTGCTCCACCTCAGCCAGCAACTCCGGCGGCAACTCTACCTCTACGTCGAGAATGCGGTTGCTATCTAGACAATTGACATGGCTGTGGGGGTGGGTACACCTGCCGTAGCGGCGCCCATCAGCGCGATCCAGGCACTCAATGATGTTGTGCCTAGCCAGAGCCTCTAGGTTTTGATAGACGGAAGTGTGGCCAATGGGCTTGCCTTGCCGATTAAGACGGTCGTAGATTTCTCGCGCCGAGAGGTGCTCGCCACATTGCCACAAGAGTTCCAAAATGTAGCGGCGCTGCCGGCTAAGACGAAGATTGCACTCCCGGCATCGCTCTAGCGCAGCTTCCAAAGAATCCACAGGGCGAGGCATGGGAAAACCTCAAGCCATACCGAGTTCGAGATAGCGAATTGCCAATCCAACTTAGCCTAGCATCCGCGATTTGGCTTCTAGAAGCCACCCCAAAGCCTTCAAAAAACTGGCCGTCGACCTCTCCAGGCCGTGGCGCCAACAGCAGCCTGTCCATTTTCTACAATACCGCTGGGGTGTGGAGGAGGAGTTAGGATGAGGCGGCGCAAGCTGCTCCTAGGCTTGTTGGGGTTAGCCGTTAGCAGCGCATGGGCAGGGGCCTACTGGGCCAGTCGGCAGCCCCTGGCTTCTCAGCCAAAGCCGACAAGGAAAGCGCCACCTCTGCTGCCGCAGCCCACCCCTACGGCTGTCCTCCGTCCCGAAGCTCCTCGCGGCTTCTACATCCCTCCCCGCCGAGATCTGCGCCTCGTGGTGATTAGTGACCTAAATGGCCTCTACGGCTCGGTGGACTATGACCCAGAGGTGGATCGGGCCATCCGCCTCATCCCCTACTTCCAGCCGGATATCGTCTTGGGAGGAGGGGACATGGTGGCAGGGCAGGATCCCCGCCTTTCTGAAGAGCGCATCCGCGCCATGTGGGCAGCCTTTGACCAACATGTGGCAGCTCCGCTGCGCGCTGCCCAGCTGCCCTATGGCTTTACCTTGGGCAACCACGATGCTTCCTGTGCCCGCAACGCCCGCGGTGGTTTTCTCTTTCAAAAGGAACGGGATCTGGCCCGCGAGTTTTGGAACGATCCCGCCCATGATCCCGGCCTGAATTTTGTGGATCGGGGCGATTTCCCCTTCTATTACACCTTTGAAAAAGATGGGGTTTTCTACCTAGTTTGGGACGCTAGCTGCAACTTCATTCCCTCTGAACAGATGGCTTGGGCAGAAGCAGCGCTAGCCAGCGAGCGGGCTCAACAGGCCAAGCTGCGCATCGTCATTGGTCACCTGCCCCTCTATGCCGTTGCCGTCGGGCGCGACCATCCAGGAGAAGTGCTGCTGGATGCTGAAGCCAAGCGAGCTCTGCTGGAAAGGTACCGCGTCCATGTTTACATCAGCGGCCACCACCACGCCTACTATCCTGGCTACAAGGGACAGTTGCAGCTGCTTCACTGTGGCGCTCTCGGCTCTGGGCCCCGCCCCCTGTTGGGCAGCCCCCTGCCACCCCGCAAGACCCTTACCCTCATCGACATTGACTTCGCCTCCCCAGAGATTACCCACTACACAACCTACGACATGCGGGATCTAAGTGTGATTGACCAGGCCCAGCTCCCTCGCTTCCTCACCAGTCACAATGGCTTGGTTCTGCGCCGCGATGTCCGCTGGGATAGCCTTACCCCCGCGGAAATTGCCATCTGCCGGGCTCGTCTTGGATCCCTCTGCCGGGATTAGGCCAGCCAAACAGCACCCGGCTGCTCTAGATTACTGGCTGGCAGGAGAGGCTCATCCTGGAAACTCACTAGGGGATCTATTGAAACTCAAGGCAAGAGCATGGCTTCCTTAAAACGACGGCGGCAATTTTGGCTTGTCAGCTGGATTGCGCTGCTGGCCGGCTTGATGGGATCCCTGCTAGCTGGGGTACAAGCGCAGCAGGATCTCACCCCGACCCAGCTGGCGCAGGCTCAGTACGTGCGCAGTTGCGGCACCTGCCACGTGGCGCTGCCCGCTCAGGTGTTGCCCACCGAAACCTGGCAACGGCTGCTGCAGGATCCCAACCACTACGGCCAGCAGATTCAGCCCTTGACCGGTGTGACTTTCCAACTGGCTTGGGGCTATTTACGGCCCAACTCTCGTCCGCTGCGGCAGGGGGAGCCAGTGCCCTATCGTCTAGCCGAGTCTCGCTACTTCCGGGCTTTGCACCTGCAGGTGGACTTTCCTACCCCAGTGCGAGTAAGTGGCTGTGTGGATTGTCACCCCAAGGCCGAGGCGGGGGATTTCGCCACCCTCTCGCCAAACTGGCAATGAGTATGCAGGTAGACATAACCGCCATTGTGGCCGGCTATGCCCAGGGCTACTTTCTCATGGCCGATGAAGAGAGGGGATCCCTGGGGTGGTATGGCTGTAGGCAGCATGCGCTAATCCCTCTGGACGAGCGGTTTCACTGTCCGCGCTCCCTGAGGCCCCTAGTGCGCGGCGGTCGCTTTCAGGTGCGCATCAACAGCGCTTTTGAGCAGGTGGTGGAGGGCTGCGCTGCTCGACCAAAAACCTGGATTAGCTCGGAGTTAAAGCAGATTTACCTAGCTCTGCACCAAGCGGGGTTTGCTCACAGCTTTGAGACCTGGCAGGGAGAAGTTCTCGCAGGCGGGATCCTGGGCATTACCTTGGGGGCGGCTTTCATTGGCGAGTCGATGTTTTACCGCATTCCCAATGGCTCCAAAGTGGCGCTGGTGAAGTTGGTGGAACACCTGCGGGAGCGGGGCTTTCGCCTTTTTGACGCCCAGCTAATGAACCCGCACCTGGCCCGCTTTGGGGCTTTTCTCGTGGATGGCCAAGAGTACCGAAAGCTGTTGTTGCAGCAGTGCCTAGGGATCCCTTGCCGGTTTGACTGATGAGCTGGTGGCCGCAGGTGTATTAACGGGGGCAGCTTGAGCTAGGTTAGAGGTATCGGCCCGCGTTTCCGACATCCCAATGTCCCAGCCTTCGCCGGTTAGCTCCTCGCAGAGCGAGAAGGGATCCTCGCCCAGCTATGTTCGCCTGGCCATGCGCAACATGGTGCGCAAAGGCAGAACCTCTCTCCTGCACTTCAGCTTGACCACGGTGGGGCTAGTGGCTGTGCTGGTGGGTCTGGCCTACCTGTTTCGCTAAGCTCAACGGCGTGGAGGGTGAGCTCAAGGTACCCGCCGCCCTTTGGACTTTGGCCTATGCAAACCTCGCTAGATTGCGCTTCTACCCGTTCCACCATTCGGCTGCTGTTGTTTGCCCAAGGCCGAGCCAACGTCGAAGAACTGGCAGAGCAACTCCGTCGGCACATCCAGAGCTTACCTGGCCAATATCCTGCCCATCTAAAAGTGGTGCCGCTAGAAGAGCACCCCTACCTGGCGGAGCACTACAAGCTGGTGGTGACCCCCGCTTTAGTGAAGGCAGAGCCCTTGCCAGCCCAGGTTTTGGCGGGGGAGGACTTGGCGACGCAACTGGAAGTGTGGTGGCCTCGCTGGCAGGGTCAGGCGGCTCTTGCCTCCCACCAACAAAAGGAGGGTCAGGATCCCACCCCTCCTCCCATCACCGAGGCGCTGCTCCAGCTGTCAGAGGAGGTGTTCTTGCTGCGGCAAGAGCGAGCCCAATTGCGGGAACAGCTGGATTTTAAAGACCGCGTTCTGGCGATGCTGGTTCACGATTTGCGCAGCCCTCTGACGGCTACAGCTCTAGCGGTGGAAACCCTGCAGCAAGCGCGCGAGGGATCCCTGGACAAGGCTCTGGAGCGGCAACTGTTCGAGCACGCCCGCCAGCAGTTGCGCAAGATGGACAGCATGATCACCGACATTCTTGAATCGGCCCGCGGCAGCGCTTCGGAGCTGAGGATCCGGGCGGTAGAAACCCAACTGGCTAGCCTATGCCAGCCGCTTATTGAGGAGCTGCAGCCCCGTATCCAGGCCAAGCAGTTGCAGTTTCAAGTCGATATTCCCCTGGATCTGCCCACGGTTCACGTGGATCCCGACAAAATCCGCCAGGTGATCTTTAACCTCCTGGACAACGCCATCAAGTACACCCCTGCTGGGGGATCTATTCGCCTTGCCATCCTTCACCGCACCAGTCAAAAGATCCAAGTGACTGTCAGCGATACTGGCCCTGGGATCCCTGAAGCTGAGCAAGAGAAGATCTTCTCCGAGGCTGTGCGCCTAGAGCGCGATCAGCAGCAGGAGGGCTACGGCATTGGCCTTTCCCTCTGCCGTCGCATCGTGCGTGCCCACTACGGCCAGATTTGGGTGGAATCTATCCCAGGTAAGGGCAGCAGTTTTCATTTCACCCTGCCGGTCTATCGCCTCAGTGGGCACTAGCTGGCCCCCGCTAAAAATTGGTCAAAACCAGGGCGGCCGCACGAGGAGTACCGTGTGATGGTGTGAATAAAGCCGTTATCGGCTTCAGTACCCGCCTGGATACTGAAACCTACGGGCAACTGGGGGCGAGGTTGTGGCCTAGCGTCCTGGGTCAGGGATGGCGGTCGATACCGATTACTTGCTGCTGCCTGGTGGGGACAACGGCAGAGCTGGGATAAACTAGTGCCGGCGTTGCTCCCTAGGTATGACCCGCTCCCTGCACAGCGCTGAGCCGAAAGTGCCCCCCCGGGCAAGCTGGAAACAGCGCCTACAGCAAATCTTGTCGCCTTGGCAGGAGTTTGACGGCATTTTGCTAGCTACGGTGCTGACCTTGACGGGCATCGGCATCATTGCCATCCGCAGCGCGGTCTGGGGGCGCCCCGTCAGCCATTACTGGCTGCAGCAGTTGATCATGGCTGGCATCGGCCTGGTGCTCTTGGGGATGGTGGCCCGGATCCCCTATGAGCGGCTGTTGCGCTGGCACTGGTTGACCTACTTCCTAAGCTTGGCGGGCTTGATTGCGGTGCTTTTTTTCGGCACAGCAGCAGGGGGAGCCGAGCGGTGGTTCTCCATTGCCGGCGTTCAGGTGCAACCGTCCGAGTTTGCCAAGGTGGGGGTCATTATTACCCTGGCGGCCATTTTGCATCACTGGCCAATCAGGTACTTCAGCCAGATTTGGGTAGCTGTTGCCGTCGTCGCCCCTCCTTGGATTTTGATCTTTCTTCAGCCCAATTTGGGTACGGCCCTGGTGTTTGTGGCTATCTTGCTAGCCATGCTCTACTGGGCTGGAGCCAAGGGCAGTTGGATCCTCTTGCTGGTGTCGCCAGGGGTGGGAGCCATTCTCTACGGCCTGCACACCCGCCCCGAGCTGAGTTGGATGATCTGGGTTTGGTTACTCTGGTGTCTGGGCATGGCAAGCCTAGCCGCTTGGAAGCTGCCTTGGCGGTGGACAGGGGCAGTGACCTTTGGTGTCATTAACCTGCTCTCGGGGCAGCTAGGCCAGGTGGCCTGGAACCTGCTCAAGCCCTACCAGCGGCGGCGGCTGGAGATCTTCCTCGACCCCACCCAAGAGCCCTGGGGATCTGGCTACCACCTCATCCAGTCTCGCATTGCCATTGGCGCTGGCGGGCTCTGGGGCCGCGGCCTCCACCAGGGCACCCAAACCCAACTGGACTTCATCCCCGAGCAACACACCGACTTCATTTTCTCCGCCATCGGGGAAGAGATGGGCTTTGTCGGCACCTTAACGGTGTTGATCCTGCTTTGGATTCTGTGTGCACGGCTAATTTGGATTGCCCAAGGAGCTAAGGACAACTTCGGGTCTCTGATCGCCATTGGGGTGCTAGCGATGATCCTCTTTCAAGCAGTGGTCAACATCGGCATGACTGTTGGCCTAGCTCCCATCACAGGTTTGCCCTTGCCTTTTTTAAGCTATGGCCGCTCGGCTTTGCTAGCCAACTTTCTGGCCATTGGCCTGGTGGAATCGGTGGTTCTGCACCGCCAACCCCCTAGCCTTTTCAGGAAAAAGTAACCTAGCCGTCGCGAAGGAGGACAAAGCCCCAGTAAGCTGCTGCCAACACTAAGATGGGGACAGCAAATCCTAGAAGCTGAGCTGCCCATGCCCAATCTGGATCCCGCCCTGTACTTCGATCACAGCGCCACTACCCCGCCGCGTCCGGAGGTGATCGAGGCCATGCGGCTGGCAATGCAAGAAAGTTGGGGCAACCCCTCCAGCTTGCACGGGTGGGGAGAACGGGCTGCCATGGCCATGGAACGGGCGCGGCAGCAGGTGGCTGGGCTGCTCAACTGTGAGCCGGAGGCCCTGGTGTTTACTTCCGGCGGGACGGAGTCTAACAACTTGGCCTTATTTGGGGTGGCGCAGCGCTACTCCCAGCCGCAGCACCTAATCATCTCCAGCGTTGAGCATGCCTCGGTGGAGAATGCCGCCCGCCGCTTGCAGGCCCAGGGCTGGCAGGTGACCCGCCTGCCGGTAAATGCTGCCGGCCAGGTGGATCCCCAAGCGTTGCTCCAGGCGCTCCAGCCCAACACCGTTTTGGTCTCCGTTGTCCATGGTCAGAACGAGGTGGGATCCCTGCAGCCCATTGCCGAGCTGGGGCAGATCTGCCGCCAAGCGGGGGTCCTGTTCCACACCGACGCGGTGCAGACGGTGGGGCGGATCCCCTTGGATCTGGCGCAGCTGCCGGTGGATCTGCTCTCCCTTTCTGGGCACAAGCTCTACGGCCCTCAAGGGGTGGGAGCGCTCTATGTCCGGCCAGGAGTAGAGCTGCAGCCGCTGCTAGGGGGGGGCGGGCAAGAACGGCGGCTGCGGCCCGGCACCCAAGGGATCCCTGCCATTGTCGGTCTAGGGGTGGCGGCGGCCTTGGCAGCCCAAGAGCTGCAGCAGGAGACGGCCCGCCTGCGACAGCTGCAACGGCACTTGGCACAATTACTAGCTGCCGTGCCCAGTTTGCGGCTAACTGGCCCTGCGGAGCTGGAGCAACGACTGCCCCACCACCTCAGTTACTGCACTACCGCGATTTCGGGGAACGTGCTGGTGCGGGAAATGAGCCGCCAGGGGATCGCTATCAGTGCTGGCTCTGCCTGCAGCAGCGGCCAACAGATCCCTAGCCGCATTCTCCTAGCCATGGGCTATTCCGAAGCCGAGGCCCTAGGATCTATCCGCCTTAGCCTTGGCAGAGCCACCACTCAAGCAGCAGTTGAGCAAGTGGCCCAATCGCTGCGGGCGGTGCTCCTTTCTGTTTCCGAGCCAGCTCCCCAACCCCTTCCTGAATTGGCGGCTAGGTTAAGGTGATAGAGAGTCACAAGACTGGTCGCCATGGCTGAGATGAGTCCCTATCAAGTGCTGGGGGTCAGTGAAGAAGCCTCTTTTGAGGAGATCCAGTCGGCGCGAGCACGGCTCCTGGCCAGCTTGGCTGCCGATGAAGAGCAGCAAGAGCGGGTGGAACAAGCCTACGACGCCATTCTGATGCAGCGCCTGCGCCTGCGCAAAGAGGGCAAGATCCCTGTCCCGGATCGCATTCGCTACGCTGAACAGCGTCCTGCTCCTCCCGAGCCAGCGTTGAATTTACCCCGCCCCGTCCAGAAGAGTCGCTGGCTGGACACTCCTTCGGTAGCCGCTGTCCTTTGGCCGGCAGCGATTTTGGGAGGGTTGTTGGGTTGGGTTGTCCTCTCCCCTGAAGAGTATCCCTCCCTACAACTAGCGCTGGGGCTGATGACCTCTACCTATTTCCTGTACCGCAAGGAACGCCGCTTCCTTCGCTCTTTCCTCCTAGCGCTGGCAGCCTTGATCCTGGGGCTGGCGTTGGCCTATGCCCTTGCTTTGCCCCTTACTGGCGGCGATGCTCCTGGCATCCTGTTGGTGGGGATGACGTTTGGGTTGATGTGGCTGGTAACCAGCTTTTTGCGCTAGTGCCGCCTAAAGGAGCTCTCATCCCTCACCTTTTTCCAGAAGTGGGGGTTTTCTCATTTGCCAAATCGTCGCTGGCGCGACTGGTAGCTGAGCAGAGCCTGGTGAAAAGCAGCGCGGTCAAAATCTGGCCAAAGGATGGGGGTGAAGTACTGCTCAGTGTAGGCCATCTGCCAGAGCAAGAAGTTACTGAGGCGCATCTCGCCACTGGTGCGGATTAACAAGTCAGGGTCCGAGAGGCCGTTGGTGTAGAGAAACTGGGAGAAAAGGGCCTCGTCGATCTGATCCGGCTGCAGCAGTCCCTGCTGAACCAGGGTGGCAATGGAGCGGCAAGCCTCCAGAATCTCTTGCCTTCCTCCGTAGTTGAGAGCCACCGTCAAGCAAAGGCTCTCGTTGTGCTGGGTACACTCCACT
Organism: Synechococcus sp. R65.1; assembly: GCF_047461755.1. NCBI lineage: Bacteria > Bacillati > Cyanobacteriota > Cyanophyceae > Synechococcales > Synechococcaceae > Synechococcus > Synechococcus sp. R65.1. The sequence continues at coordinate 20,899 of NZ_JANSHU010000006.1, forward strand.
GCCTGCCCAATGGCCTCCTGCAAAGAGGGGGGCAGGGCTGATAGCTGGCCAGCAAACTGGAGGCGCACCCCTTGCTCCATCATTTCCTCGAGCTCTTGCCACAGCACCTGCTCGAACAAGGTCATGAGAAAATCCACCTCTTCGCGGGCGCGGCCCCAGTTCTCAGTGGAGAAGGCGTAGACGGTCAGAAGGGGGATCCCCCAGTCGTGGCAGCAGCGAACCAGCTCCTTCAAGGCCGCCACCCCCCGCTGATGGCCGACGCTGCGAGGAAGCCCTCGCTTTTGCGCCCACCGCCCGTTGCCATCCATCACCACGGCCACGTGGCGGGGTAACAACTGCGGATCGAGATCGGCAGGCAACTGCAGAAGATGAGCAGGAGAAAGGGTCATGGAGGTTATCCTTTGGGAAGCGTTTTCTTAGGTTTGCGAAAGCGTTTTGCCAGTTCAATCAGGGATCTCCCCCAGCCCAACAGTCCGTTACAAACCCAAGGGTGGATCCCCAGTTTCCCCAGAGGAGCCTCTCGTTTTTTGGCTTGGCGGGAATGGCGCAGCCGCTCCAGCAGCAGCTCCTGTAACCTGGCACTGGTCAGGGGGCGCTCGATGCGTCCACCCTCTGCTAGAGAAATGGAGCCAGTTTCCTCTGAAACCACGATACACAAGCAATTGGCTTGCTCGGTAATCCCCATGGCGGCGCGGTGTCGTGTGCCCAGGTGCCTCCCAGCAGGCCGCTCCGAGACTGGCAGGATTACCCCTGCTGCCCGAATGCGATCCCGATGGATAAGAACTGCCCCGTCGTGGAGCAAGGTCGAGGTCTGAAAAATCGTCTGCAAGAGTTCCCGCGATACTCGTGCCTGAAGGGAGACCCCCTTGTCCGTAAACACCCGCGAGTCAATGGGCTGATCCGGCTCAATCACAATCAGAGCCCCCGTTCGACTTTGGGAGAGCTCCCGCACCGCTTGCACCACCTCCTCCACCAAGCCCTCCTCAGAATCTTCCTCCTCCTCGTCTGGCGAATCTGACCACTCCAGGGGAATGGTCTTTGCCAACTGCTCCAAGAGCTGCCGAAGCTCCGGCTGAAAGAGCACCCCCATGGCCACGGCCGCAGCCAGGAGCAGGCGATCCAAGATGAGGTGCACCAGCGGCAGCGAGGCTGAGGCCAGGTAAAGTACCAACAGTACCGTAAATCCCCGCAGTAGGACACCAGCCCGGCTCTTGCGGGTGGAATAGAGGGCCAAAGCCAGTAGCAGGACAGCCAGAGCCCCGTCCAAGAGGCTGAGAGGGTTAAATTGCTGTAGCCAAGCCCATAAGGCCGCCCGCATGCCGAAAAACCCCGTTCACGCTCCCCTCGTGCTCCAGACCTTCTGCCTGCGCTGTCCTGCAGTGAGAATCTTGCTGGACTTTGGTTCCCTGACCAGCCTACCATTGCTCTCCTCCCTGGCCTCCAGCTCTTCCCTGTTGAGACCAGCGGGCTAGATCCCCCTTGGCAAGTTGGGGCAGCCCCCTAGCGCCGTAACTGCTCTGGTAGGATATCCAGACGGATTAAATCGGCATAAGTTTCCCGCCGCAGGATTAACTGGGCCTTCCCTTGGTTAACCAGCACCGCTGCTGGCCGAGGAAAGCGGTTGTAGTTGGAGGCCATGCTGTAGTTGTAGGCCCCAGTGGCCAACACAACTAGGACTTCGCCGGGCGCTGGGTTGGGCAAAAGCACATCTTTCAAGAGCACATCTCCCGACTCGCAGTGTTTGCCGGCCACTGTCACCCGCTGGGTGGCCTCGGCCTCGGGGCGGTTGGCCAAGAGGGCGGTGTAGCGGGCCCCGTAGGTGATAGGCCGGGGGTTGTCGGACATGCCGCCGTCGATGGTGACATAGAGGCGGCCTTCGGGAAGGTCGTCGCTGGGCGGGATCCACTTCTTGCCCCCCAAGGTATAGGCGGTTACCGCCGCTGGCCCAACCACAGAGCGCCCAGGCTCGCAGAGCACCTTGGGCAGTGGGATCCCGGCGGCGGTGAAACTCTGCTGCACTGCCGTGGCCACCGCTTCCACCCACTCGGAGATGGATGGGGGATCGTCGGACTCGACGTAGCGGATCCCCAGGCCGCCGCCCACATTGAGCTCCTGAAGGGGCAGACCTCTGTCTAGCCCTTGCTGCCAAATGCGGGCCAGCACTCCTGCCAGATCCCGGTGTCCTTGCAGGTCAAAAATCTGAGACCCAATGTGGGCGTGGAGCCCGACGCAGTGCAGTTGGGGATGGGCTGCCAGAAAATCAAACACCTCCGGCAGTTGCCATTGGCCAATGCCGAATTTGCTGTCGGTTTGGCCGGTGCGGATGTACTCGTGGGTGTGGACGTCAATACCAGGGTTAACCCGCACCAACAGACGGGCCGGCCGGTCAGGGGTGGCCAGAGCGGCCAGCTGCTGCAGCTCGTGGAGGCTATCTGCCACCAGAGTGCAGCCTACCTCAAGGGCCATGGCCAGCTCCTCTGCCGACTTGGCGTTGCCGTGCAGGTAGAGATCTTCCCCCTTGGCCCCTGCTTGCAGGGCGGTGTACAGCTCGCCGCCAGAGGCCACGTCCAGACCTAGCCCTTCTTGCAGCGCCAAGGCGCAGATGGCCAGGCAGCTCCAGGCTTTGGTGGCATACAACACCCGATAGCTGCCGGCGTAGCAGCGGGCCCAGCTGTCGCGATAGAGACGGCAGGCCTGCCGCAGGGTCCATTCGTCCAGGATGTAGAGGGGGGAGCCAAACTGGCGCACGAGCTCCACCACGTCACAGCCGCCAATTTCCAGGTGGCCCTGGCTGTTGACGCGGCTGGTTAACGGCTGCAGCGACTGGTTGGGAGAAACCACAGAAGGGGGCGTGCCGAGGGTTGAAACCATAGTTGCCAGCTAAAAGACTGTCTTCCACCCTACCAAGTTTTCTCTCCAGTTTGGCCTCGGGGAGATCCCCTCTACCCCCCTGGGCAGAGATTGCTCCTGGGCATTAGTCTCTTTTTTCTGCTACCATGGAGGACCAGCGTCTATGGGTCGATGCCCGAGTGGTTAAAGGGGGCGGACTGTAAATCCGCTGGCTTACGCCTACGTTGGTTCGAATCCAACTCGGCCCACCATGCCGCCCACGTAGCTCAGTGGCAGAGCACCCCCTTGGTAAGGGGGAGGTCACGAGTTCAATCCTCGTCGTGGGCTTAGGCGCAAGCCCCAAGTTCTGCGGCTTGGGGTTTCTCTTCCCCAGGCTTGGCAATCTCGCCGCTGAGGGAAAAGGCCCGCGTGGCGGTGATGCGCACTGGCACCAGGGATCCCAGCAGTTGTTCAGGATCGCCGTCGAAGAAAACGATGCGGTTGCCGCGGGTACGTCCCATAGCTTGGCGAGGATTTTTGGGGTTGGGGCCCTCCACCAGCACCTCCTGCACCTGGCCCAGCAGGCGAGCGCTGCGGGCGGCAGCCACCTCGGCTACCAGGCGGTTGAGTCGTTGCAGGCGATCGCTTTTTTCCTCTTCCGGCACTTGGTCGGGCCACTCGGCTGCTGGCGTGCCAGGGCGGGGGGAGTAGGCAGCGGTATTGAGGAAATCGAAGCCGATATCCTTCACCAGTTGCAGGGTTTCCTGGAACTGGGCCTCTGTTTCGCCGGGGAAGCCAACGATGGCATCGGCGCTAATGGTGGCTTCAGGTATGTACTGGCGGATGAGCTGGATGAGCTGGCGGTAGCGCTCCTGGGTATAGCCGCGCCGCATCCGCCTGAGGACTTCGTCGCTGCCCGCCTGGAAGGGAATGTGGAAGTGCTCGCACACCTTAGGCAGCTCAGCACAGGTGGCAATGAGCTCTTCAGTAAAGTAGCGCGGGTGGCTGGTGGCAAAGCGGATCCGCTCGATCCCTTCCACTGAGTGGACAAAGCGCAGCAAGCTGGCCAAGTTGGTCTTGGGATCCAGATCCCGCCCGTAGGCGTCGATGTTTTGCCCCAGTAGGGTTACCTCGCGGTAGCCAGCTCGGGCTACGTCCTCCATCTCGGCGCGGATGGCCTGGGGTTGGCGCGATTGCTCCCGTCCCCGCACCAGCGGCACAATGCAGTAGGTGCAGCGCTCGTTGCAGCCGTAGATAACGTTAATCCAGGCTGTTACCCGGCTGTCGCGGCGGGGTTTGGTGATGTCTTCTGGGATCTCGACGGGCTCAGTGGCCACCACTTGGTTGCCGGCCTCCACCTGGGCCAGCAGATCCCCAAGGCGGTTGACGTACTGAGGGCCCATGACTAGATCGAGCTCGGGGACGCGGCGCAGCAGCCGCTCTCCCTCCTGCTGGGCCACGCAGCCGGCCACGATGAGCTTGATAGCGGGGTTTTTCCGCTTGCGCTGCGCCTGGATGCCTAGGTAGGAATACACCTTTTGCTCAGCGTTGTCGCGGATGGTGCAAGTATTAAAGAGAACCAAGTCCGCCTGCAGCGCGTCTTCGGCACGCACATACCCCAGCGACTCCAGGATCCCGGCCATGCGCTCGCTGTCGGCCCGATTCATTTGACAGCCGAAGGTGATGATGGAGTAGGTGGGAGCAGCCATGGGAAGACCAGAAGACAGGGCAAGCAATCTCTACCTTTGAGCTTAGCGGATCCTTAAGTGAAGCAGTGGCGGCAACTCCAAGGGTTCCCTCGACCCCTCGGGGCGGCCCAAGCTGGGGCTGGCTTTGCCAAAGCAGTGCTCCCCAGGGGACTAGCCGCCGATCCTCAGTCCGGCATGAGGGCGTGAACCTGCTTGCTGCCGTTGGGGTAGAGCAGAGCGCGCTTAGGGCCGTGGATGGGATCCTCGACAATGATGGTCTCGTCGCGGCTGGCCCCCAGCGAGACAATGGCAATCGGCACCTGCATCAACTGGGCCAAAAACTTCAGGTAGTCGTAGGCTTCGGGGGGCAAGTCCTCAACGGAGCGGCAGCCTTTGGTGGAGCACCTCCAGCCGGGCAGGGTTTTGTAGATGGGTTTGCACTGGGCAAAGACCCGAGCGTCACTGGGAAAGTGGTGGATCTCACGGCCCTGGTACTCGTAGGCCACACACACCTTGATTTCGTCCAGAGCATCCAGGACATCCAGCTTGGTGATGGCCAGGCAGTCGAGGCCGTTGATGCGCACAGCGTAGCGCCCGATGACGCCATCAAACCACCCACAGCGCCGCTGCCGCCCGGTAGTGGTGCCGACTTCGCCGCCGGCAGATTGCAAATAGGCGCCAATCTCGTCTTTCAGTTCGGTGGGGAAGGGGCCTTCGCCGACGCGGGTGGTGTAAGCCTTGGCTACCCCGATCACCCGGTCGATGCTGGTGGGGCCAACTCCAGCCCCCACGCAGGCGCCGCCAGCAATGGGATGAGAGGAGGTGACGTAGGGGTAGGTGCCATAGTCAATGTCCAGCAGCGTACCCTGCGCCCCCTCAAAGAGGATGTTCTGCCGCTCCTCGATGGCTTGGGTGAGAAGCAGGGCGGCGTCGGTAACATAGGGGCGCAGCCGCTCGGCATAGGCCAGGTATTGTTCGATAATCGGCTCGGGATCTAAGGGGGGCAGGTTGTAGATCTTCTCCAGCAAAACATTCTTGTAGGGAATGGCCCAACTGAGGCGCTCCCGCAGTTGGTCCGGGTACATCAAGTCCACGACGCGGATGCCCATGCGCTCGGCCTTGTCGGCATAGGTGGGGCCAATGCCTCGCCCAGTGGTGCCCAGCTTGTAGATGCCGCGCCGCTCTTCTTCGGCCACGTCGATGAGGCGGTGGTAGGGCAAGGTTACGTGGGCCGTTTCGGCAATGTAGAGGTTGTGGGTGGAGATCCCCAGTTGGTGCAGCTGGTCGATCTCGGCCAGCAAGACTTCGGGATCGATCACCGTGCCGCTGGCGATGACGCAGCGCTTATCGGGGTAGAGAATGCCAGAGGGAATGAGGTGCAACTTAAAGGTCTGGCCCCCCACCACCACGGTGTGGCCGGCGTTGACGCCGCCTTGGTAGCGGACGACCACATGGGCTTTTTCGCTGAGGAGGTCGGTAATTTTCCCTTTTCCCTCGTCGCCCCACTGGGCACCAACAACCACAACGTTTGCCAAAGGCTTCTCCCCCAGTCGGTAATGTAAACAGCACAAAAACCCCTCTTCCGGGGCCGCTGCACTAATTTACCCCATTGCTCCGGCTGGTGTTGAGGGCCTTTGACAAAAAGGTTAACAATCGATTAACTTTTTGCTCTCTCAACTCCCCGGCTTGAACAGGCCAATGGCGGTAACCCGGTTAGAGCCCACCGCAAAGGCAAAAGACAGGCCGAGGGCGTCGTAGTTGACATAGTAGCGGTCGTCGCGCAGGTATTCCCGGCTCCCTTTGGGATAGGGCACGACCTCGTTGTAGCCATTTTCCCCGGGGCCGCCGTAGGTGGCAATGACTTCCGAGTAGGTGGAGCCGATGCGGATCCCTTCGCCAGTCATGGCTTCGGGGTGGGTGGTGTAGATGCGGTCGGCAAAAAAGCTATTGAGGACGCCCGGACGGCGGTAGGCAAAGAGGATGTAGTCCTGCAAGTAGAAGATCTTCAGGTCGCTGTTGGGCTGAAAGACGTTGGCCCGTGACTCGGCGGGGATGAGATCCACGTTGCCCAAAAGGTGGGTGTCGACGTTGCGGGTATCCATGCCCAGGACAAAGCGACCGACGCGGCCCTCTTGAACCAGGACGGTGGGGCGGGGCGGGGGGCTGGGCTGGCGGGGGGGTAGGGCCAGGGCCTCTAGAGCGGCCTTTAGCCAAGCGTCCTCATCTCCCTCTACCTTTTGCAGGGGCACCAAGCCCTGGGCTAAGGAGCGTCCATCGCCGGTCTTCCAGGTGGCCACGGCCAGCTCCACCGCTGCGCCAGAAGGAAGGGCAAAGAAGCGGGTCTGCCGCTCGCTGCCTTGGGCGGTCTGTCCCACAATAACGGTGTTGCCGCTAGCTCCCAACTGAGCTGCCAGGAGGGTGGCCCCCTGGCGGGTGTTGCTGTCGACAAGAACGACCAAGGGGATCCCGGCCGCTAGCGGCAGGTTTTCGCTGTTCCAGGGGGTGGACTGACCAAAGCGGTCTTCGGTAACCAGCAGCGGTTGCACGGAGCGAGGCAAAAATAGGCGCGCCACATCCGCTATCACTTGCGGGTCATAGCCCACCGACCCGCGCAGGTCGAGGACAATGCCCTGGCTGTAATCCTGGGTGTAGAGGGCTTGGCGGATCTGCTGGGCAGTGGCAGGGGTGAGCTCCGGCACTGCCAGATAAACCTGGCGCGGGCCCATCTGACGCGCCTGGAGAGGCGGGCGAGGACGGTTGAGCAGGTCCCTGAAGCTTTGCGGATCCCAGAAGCGATCGGCGGGATCCCCGTATTCGCGCAGGATCTCTCGAATCAGCTCGTACTCGACTTCGATAGGCGGGCGGGGATCCCTGTAGGTGCGGGTCAACAGGCGGCTGTAGAGGTCGTTGTAGTTGACCGCAGCAGCTTGCTTGCCCGCTTGCCAAGACTCGTTGATGAACAACCTCACCAGGTAGCGCAGATCCTGGCCCATTGGCGGGGAAGCGGCCGGGATCCTGGCAGCAGGGGACACCTCTGGGGACGGAGGAACTGGATCGACTCTCGGCTCCTCAACAGAGGGGACGACCGGCACCGGCGGCAAGCCTGGCTGTCCCATCACTTTGCCAGGAAGGGCTCCGCTGAGCGCCACGACCGTGCCCCATACCCGAATTGCCCGCGCAAACCCCTTCATGGTGGCCTGCCCTTGTTTGCAGATGCTGTGAATAGGATAAACTCTGGGCAATCTGCTCCACCCTGTCGGCAGGGCCAAATGCTTGTTTTTTAAGCCATTAAGACACTACCAGTTGTTTCCCCTTTTGCGGATCCCTTAGCTCTCGGCAGACCAAATTTTGCGGATGGGCAGGGTGAAGCCGGGGAGCACGTCTTCTCCCGACAAGGTTTCTGGGTCTTCCACTAGCTCCGGCGCCTGTCCTGCCCGGTAGATCATCACCCGCTTGGCCTTGGGATCCAAAAGCCACCCCAAGCGACAGCCGTTGTCCAAGTACTCCTGCATCTTGGCCTGGGCTTGAACCCAAGAATCGGTGGGCGAGAGGATCTCCACCACAAAGTCAGGACACAGGGGCAAGAATCCCCGGCGGGTCTGGGGATCCAGAGCCTCCCACTTTTCCAGCGGGATCCAGGCCAGGTCGGGAGAGCGGTCGCTGCCTGAGGGCAGAGAAAACCCCGTGGAAGAATCAAAGGTTTTGCCTCGGCCTGATTGGCGATTCCAGAGGGTTAGCTCTGTGGTGATCTCTGCATTCCAGTGGCCAACTTCACCGCCAGTGGGGGACATGATCACCAGCTCTCCTCGGGCAGTGCGCTCTAGCTTTAGCTCAGGATTGGCCGCACATAGCCGGATAAAATCCTCTCGCGTCAGAGTCATCAAGGGGCTGAGATTGAGCGTCAAGGCCGTCATGGCATGAACTGGACATTCCCATGCAAAACTGGATTCCAGAATAACCCCCTGCTGAAGGGCAATAGGAAGCAATTGGGAGCCCTGGCTCTAGGGCTCTAGTTTATAAAGTCTCAGTCTGGTTTGGCTCTGATTCAACGTTTTCCAGGTCTTGAGAGTAGGGGAGAGAGTCTTGCTCTGGGCAATTTCCTGCTCGAAGTGTGTCCGGGCTTGAGGATGGATCCCTGCTGCGATGGCTTGCTGCAATACCTGACGACGCACCTCTTCAGTGTGCCTGTCAAGCACCATTTTCAGAGCATAAAACCGGTTGGTGGCAAGCTCGTTGAAGTGGGCCAGCGCTGCTTCGGCAAGGGATCCCTCTGCACCCCGATAGAGGTATCGCACCAGGGTATCGGCGACCTCTCTGGCCAATTCCCCCTCCAGAGAATGCAGAGCTTCTAGATTCTTTTCCACTTCTGCCAGGGAGTTGCCACAGGATACCCGTGTCAGACCCATCGATACCCAGCCCACCAATGGCTGCCGAATCTTGAGCCAGCCGTTGAGTACTTCCATGACCCGCACTTCGGTTCCATTGGGCAGTTGACCGATAACATTGCCTGCGGCTACAGCGGGTGTCGACCGTACATTAGTCGGCGGATTGGGATCCTCTATCTGAGTAATGCAGGGCAGGGGGACATCTGTGTACAAGGTGTCGTCGATCTCAACCTCCTTGCCGGCACTGCGAAGTGTATCAATTAGCCGACTGACAACATCTTTGGGCACATCTAGCACTGTCGAGAGCCAACTTTGATTAATGCTTAGCCCTGGCTCCCAGCCCGCCTGAGCCACCACTACCCACTGACCACTGTGTTTTTTAAGCAAATAGCAGCCATCAATTACCGGAAGGTCGCCAACTCCGGCAGAGACTTCAACCAGAGCATAGTTTTCGGCAATGGCGATTGCTCCGGTTTCCAGAGGATGAACCGGCACACCGGGAGATCGAGCTGCTGCTTGTCGGAGATACCCGTTGATCAATGGGTCGGTGAGCACAGCTTGCCTTATGGCAGTGCGATCACCAGAGCTGCCGGGGTTTGGCAAGGTTTGCGCGACCCAAGTTCTCGCTGTGGCAGCTGGCAAAGCCGACAAAACTTGAAGGGAAGCTGTAGGAGCTTCTGCCTTGGATCCACCTTCGTCCAGGAATTGCGCTGTTGGAGAAAAGACATTGCCGCCCAAAAGTAGTAGCGTTGGTGCTATCGACAATGCTGATGGGACTTTCCTCAGGCCCGGTCGGCAACTTTGCAATAGAAGAGCTTGCATTTTCCCCAAAGTCTCCTGGAAATGGTTTGCCCTGCCAAGTTTCTGGAATCTACGCTTGAAGCGAAGTTTTTTGCAGAAGTGCCCAAACGAGTAGAACTGTACGGCGATAACCAGGGCCTGTTTCTGCCCATTGCCCACCGCTTTTGGCAACCCTCAGAGTGTAGCATCGAGCCGGGAATTATCGCTGGTGTGGCCCGACTTCCTTGATAGCAAGCAAAGGATGACCTCAGGCTAGCATGGGTAGCCCAGCCTGCCCGCCCCTAGGAATTCGCCTCTGGGCTAGCGAGTAAATCGGCCTTCTGGAGAAGGTAGCGCACCTCTGCTTGCAGCTCCGGCCACTTGTAGGTAAGCAAATTGGGCTTGGGGATAAACAGCAGCTGATAGCCGGGCTTTAGCTGGGGACAGAGAAGGCGTATGGCCTCCCGCAAGCGACGTCGCAGCCGATTTCGCCGTACCGCCGATTTGTCTACCTTTTTGCTAACCGCCAGCCCCACCTGGCTAGGGATCCCTTCACCTCCTGCCGGCATTGGCTGAAACAGCAGGGTCAAGCCCGCCGTAGAACGCCGCTGACCTGCCTGGTAAAGTGCCTGAAATGCCCGCCGATCCCGCAAGCGATAAGGAGCAGGTAGCATGGTGGCGGCTCCCAGATCCCACCCCAAGTTAACACTTGCTTGTGCCTCTAGCAGGGGAGTTGGGTGCCTCAGCAAGCAGCCAGGCGATAACGCCCCTTGGCCCGCCGCCGCTTCAAGACTCGCCGCCCACCTGGGGTGCGCATTCTGGCTCGAAACCCAGAAACACGAATGCGTCTGCGATTGGTGCCACGAAGGGTACGCTGAGGCATGGTGAGAAACTAACTCGCAACTTCAACACAGCCCACCGCGGCTGGCGAGGGGGCAATCCAGTTCACCTAAAGACAGTTACTGAGAGGCCATGCTAGCAAACCTATCGGAAAATGGGTAGATTGGAGGCCCCACGCCAAGCAGTTAAATTGGGAATCCCGAGAGTGGAGGCACTGCTTAGCTCTCGGGGTTTGTGGTGTGTCGCTCTGGGTGTGTGGCGTGGATATCTCCCTAGATCAGCTCTGGGATCAGGCTCTGGGCCATCTACAAGTGCAGCTCAGCCGGCCAACCTTTGAGGCTTGGATCAAAACAGCACGGCCTGAGTCGTTAGTGGGCAACCGCCTCACCATCTCCACTCCCAGCGAATGGGCACGAGGCTGGCTGCAGAAGCACTATGCCTCTACCATCACCGAGGTGGTGCAGCGGGTAGCAGGGATCCCTTTGCAGGTAGAGTTTTCCGTTGCTCCCCAAGCCTTGGCTGCGGAAGAGCCTCCTTCGACAGTTGAGAGGCCAAGCTCCTACTGCGCTGGCAGTTTCCCGGATTCTGTTCCTCGGGGGCTGGAGGGGGGCAGCAGCTTACCTATGCGGGCACCAGAGCTCAACCCCAAGTATTCCTTCTCGCGGTTTGTGGTCGGCCCCAACAACCGCATGGCCCATGCTGCAGCCCTGGCCGTGGCTGACAAGCCGGGGCGGGCCTACAACCCTCTGTTTCTCTGCGGTGGCGTAGGGCTAGGCAAAACTCACCTGATGCAGGCAATTGGCCACTACCAGCTAGAGGCCAATCCCCGGGCTAAGGTCTTCTACGTGTCCACCGAGCGCTTTACCAACGATCTCATCGACGCCATCCGGCGGGACAGTATGCAGTCTTTTCGGGAGCAGTACCGAGATGTGGATATTTTGTTGGTGGACGACATCCAATTTATTGAAGGCAAAGAGTACACCCAGGAGGAGTTTTTTCACACCTTTAATACCCTCCATGAATCGGGCAAGCAGATTGTGCTGGCCGCCGACCGCTCCCCTCATCTAATCCCGCGGCTGCAGGAGCGGCTCTGTTCTCGGTTTTCAATGGGCTTGATTGCAGAAATTCAGCCGCCCGACATCGAGACCCGTATGGCCATCCTCAAGAAAAAAGCTGAGTATGAGGGGATGAGCTTGCCGCTGGAGGTCATCGAATATATTGCCACCACCTACACCAGCAACATCCGCGAGCTGGAGGGTGCCCTCATCCGGGCCGTTGCCTACGTCTCCATTTCTGGCTTGCCGATGAGTGTAGAGACGATTCGGCCCATCCTCAACCCTCCCAGCGAACCCAAGGAAATTACTCCCGATATGATTGTTGATGTAGTCTGTGAGGAATTTGGCATCGACCGAGAGAGCTTATTGGGATCTTCCCGCAGGCGGGACGTCAGTCATGCACGTCAAATCGCCATGTTTTTGATGCGCCAACATACCCGTCTCAGCTTGCCCAAAATTGGCGACTACTTTGGTGGAAAAGATCACACCACCGTTCTCTATAGCTGTGAAAAAATTAGTCAGTTGCAGCGGGAAGATTTGCAACTTGAGCGGCAACTGCAAAACCTGTCGCAGCGGCTGCGGATCATGGCCAACAGCCGAAACAAATAGTTTTCGGCCAGGTGGGGCTGGCAGGGAGGGGGGAAGTGGGCAGAGGGCTTTGCTTGGGTGTGTTGCTCCTTGGAGCTGGACTGATGCCCCGGTGGCCAGCCTGGGCCAATTTGACCTCAACCGCCCAGGGAGATACTTTGGGGCTGGAGGGCCAAATCGATAGCCCCGTGTTGCGCCGCTGGCTGCAAGGCCCGCCCAATCTCCTGGAAGAAATCCGCAATACTCCCGCTTTGCCCACCCGTTTGCAGGCGGGTTTTGAGTCGGCTTCTGCGTGGCGAATTGCCTTGCAGGACTTGCGCTTGGGGGATCGCCTCACCCTCAGCGGCGACTATCGCCAATCTTCTGAGAACCCAGTAGTCCGCCAGTACGGCTTAGAGGTGCGCTACTTTCTTGCCCCTATGGGATCCCGCTTCAATCTAGCCCCCCAACTGGGCTACCGCGCCTTGGAATTGGAACAAGAGAACCGCCGCCTCAGGGGTGTGAGCTATGGGGCCTTCGTTGTCTTGTCCCTAGCTCTCCAAGCTGCCGACTTAACCGCCAGCTACACCTGGCTGACCCCTCAGGAGCCAGGAGAAGTCCAGGTTACCCTGGCGGAGCTTACAGCTGCCTACGCTATCAGCCCTTCCTTTCGTCTTGCTGCCCACTACAGCCTGCGCCACTCCACCCTAGCGCGGGAATCCAGCTTTGGAGTTGGCCTGGAGTGGATCCCTTAGCGGCGCACCGCCTGCACAAAAGCTACCCAGCCAAAACTGAGATAGCGCTCCAACTGCAGCCCTGCTGCTTCCAGGTGCTGGCGCAGCTCATCGGCAGAGAAAAAGCGGAGTCCTGTCGTCTCCAGCCAGCGCTGCACCACCTGCCCCCACCCCTGAACCTGCTGACTGTGCATGGACACCAGGACGCCTCCGGGACGCAAGATGCGAGCCACTTCCTCCAGACAGGGATCCAACGGCACCTCGTTTAAGGTGGCGCCGCTAATTACTGCCCCAAAGGCTCCAGAGGCCAGGGGAAGCTGCTCCGCCCGCGCCCGCACCAGGCTGTAGTGCTGCCATTGGGGCTGGGCTTGTTGGGCTGCCTCTGCCAGCACCCCCGCCGCATTGTCCAGACCAATCACCGTCCGCTGCGGATCCCTGGCTAGGAGGAGGCGGCTCCAGTACCCTCCTGCCGTGCCTAGGTCCAAGACCGGATCTGCCTCTCCCACCAGCTCGGCCAGCAATTGGCCTTCTCGCTCGCTGCCAAAGCTTTCCCCCGACAACAGCGACAGGGCCCAGGGCCGCCAGAGGCGGTCGTAGCCCCAGGCAAAGCCGGGCAGATGGGCAATGGCTTGGGCTGGAGTGAGGGGCAACGCTGGCGAGGTGGCTAGAAAATCCACTGCCCCGGAAGGGAGGATGGGGTAAACCTGGCCACAGCGAGAACAGTAAACCCGATCCACAGCAAATCCTGGCTCCCGCGCTGGCGGCAGGCTCAGCCCTTCCTGACCACAGCTGAGGCAGCGGTAAAGATGAGCTGGCAGAGCAGACGGAAAAGAGCGCATGAGAGAACCCGACTCAAAAGGACAGTTGCCAGGCCACGACCCCGACAACTACCCCCTTAAGCTAGTCCATTCGGCAGTCAGAGGGGATCCCTAGGCTGTCTTTGGGCTGGGCAAGCCAATCTTCTCGGGAATGGGAACGTACTCGGCCACAATGGCCCGAAACTCGTCCCCATCCAGGGTTTCCCGCTCCACCAAGGTGTCGGCCAGACGATCCAGCAGGGCGCGGTGCTCGAGCAGGATCTGCTTGGCTTTCTGGTAGCAGCTTTCCAGGATTTGCCGCACCTGCCGATCGATCTTAGCCGCCACATCTTCGGAGTACTCGACGCGGTTCATCCAGCCGCCGCCCAAAAAGACTTCGTTGTTGGGTGGATCCCACATCAGCGGCCCCAACTCGGACATCCCAAAGCGGGTCACCATTTGCCGCACCAGGTTGGTGTTTTGCTGCAGGTCGTTGCTGGCCCCCGTCGTCACTTCCGAGTAGCCAAAGACAATCTCCTCCGCTGCCCGACCGCCAAAACCGACCACCACCCGATCCAACAGCCAGGCGCGGCTGTACATGCCGGAGTCAATCTGCTCCTCGTTGGGCAGTTGCTGGGCAAAACCGCCGGCACCCCCAGAACGAGGGATGATGGTCACCTTGTTCAACGGATCCGCATGGGGCAAGAGGGTCATCAACAGGGCGTGGCCGCACTCGTGGTAAGCAATTAGGCGCTTGCTCTTCCCGTCCAACAGCGGCGGCTTGGTCAGGCCGATGGTGATGCGGTCGAAGGCGTCGTCGATGTCCTGGTTGGTGATGGCCTTATGCTGGCGACGGGCCGCCAGGATGGCCGCCTCGTTGAGCAGGTTGGCCAGATCAGCGCCGGCAAAACCAGGGGTACGGCGGGCAATAGCTTCGAGGCTGACCTCTTCCGCCAGCTTCTTGTTGCGGGCATGCACGCGCAAGATCTCGTAGCGGCCCTTAAAGCTGGGTCGATCCACCGTGATCTGGCGGTCGAAGCGTCCAGGCCGCAGGAGAGCCGCATCCAGCACATCCGGACGGTTGGTTGCGGCAATAACGATGACACCCGAGTTGCCCTCAAACCCATCCATTTCCGTCAGCAACTGGTTAAGGGTTTGCTCGCGCTCGTCGTTGCCGCCACCAATGCCAGCCCCCCGCTGCCGACCCACGGCGTCGATCTCGTCAATGAAAACGATGCAGGGGGCGTTTTCCTTGGCTTTCCTGAAGAGATCTCGCACCCGCGAGGCCCCCACGCCGACGAACATCTCCACAAACTCGGAGCCGGAAAGGCTGAAAAAGGGCACTCCTGCCTCGCCGGCAATCGCCTTGGCCAAGAGGGTCTTCCCCGTCCCCGGGGGCCCCACCAACAACACGCCTTTGGGGATCTTTGCCCCCACGGCCGTGAAGCGCTCCGGCTTCTTCAGGAAGGTGACCACCTCCTGCAGCTCTTCTTTGGCCTCATCGATCCCGGCTACGTCGTCGAACGTAACGCCAGTTTTGGCTTCCATTTGGAAGCGGGCCCGCGACTTGCCAAAGTTGATGGCCTGCCCAGGGCCACCCACTCCCCCACCTGCCCGGCGCAGGAGTAAGAACAGGCCCCCTAGAAGCATCAGGGGAATCACCAGGTTGCCTAGAATGGCCCAGAAGGCGCTGCCATCGCGGCTAGGCACCACCGTCACCTCGATCCCCTTCTCAGTAAGGCGGTCTACCAGTTGCGGCACAGTCGTAGGCAGTAGGTTGACCCGATAGCGGGTGGAGCGCTGCGTCTGGGGATCAATAGCCGTAACTTCTGCCACCAGGTTGTTGTCTAGAAGGCGCACATCGGTAACGCGCCCCTCCTCGACATAGCGCAAGAAGCGGTCGTAGGTAAGGGCAGAGGCCAAGGCGGCGTGAGCAGGATCTAGGCTAAAGCCCTGCCAGAGACAAAAGCCCAGCACAAGAGCCATCAACCAGCGCTGGGGGGAAAGCAGCTTGTTCATAAGGAAGAAGGACACCCCATCATTAAAAGTCCTTTAACAAACTTAACCTCTTGCTCCTACCAGGCACAACCCCACAGAGGCTAGGGGATCCCGGCGGCAGTAGGTTCCTTTGCCCTAGCGGGCACCGGGGCCGAGATAGGGAGGCCATAGACACGTCGCCACATAGCGTCAGCTAGAGCGGCCGGCATTAGCCGCATCAGCCCCAGAGCCAACTTGCCGCCTGTAAAAGCAGTGTAGCGGTCGGAAGGATGAGGGTCGGTCATGGCCCGTAGGATCGGCTCTACCACCTTTTCCACTGGCCAGGCCATTCTGTTAAAAGAGCGGGCCAGCTCGGCAGCTTTGCCCAAGATGGCCTTGTAGGGGCCGTTGGGATTGACAACGGCAGCAAAGGTCTCTTCAGCCACGCGGCTAAACTCGGTGGCCACCGGCCCCGGCTCGATCACAATAACTTTGATGCCAAAGGGAGCTACTTCCACCCGCAAGGCATCGCTGAGGGCCTCCACGGCAAACTTGGTGGCGTTGTAGACGCCGCTGAAGGGCATCGAGATCTGGCCAGCCACGGAGCTGAGGTTAAGGATGCGGCCGCTGCCCCGTTCCCGCATGTGGGGCAAGAGGGCGCGGGTAAGGGCGTGCAGGCCAAACACATTGACCTCAAACTGGCGCCGCATCGCCGCCACATCCACCTCTTCCACGGGCCCCATTTGGCCGTAGCCGGCGTTGTTGATCAAGATGTCCACCCGGCCAAAGTGCTCTAGGGCCTTTTGGGCCAGCGCCTCCACCTGGGCGGTATCGGCCATGTCGGTGGGCACTGCCAGCGCCTCTACTCCGTGCTTCTCCACCAAGGTTTTGACCTCTTGCAGCAGCTTCGCGCGGCGGGCCGCTAGCACCAGGCAAGCTCCGCGTTTGGCTGCTTCCAGGGCGACGGCCTTCCCAATGCCGGCAGAGGCCCCCGTAATCAGCACCACCTGATTGGCAAGTGAAGGCATGGCTTTCCTCCCTGCAAACTTTCTCCATCCTAGAGGGACTTCAACCTAGTTGCTTAGGGGGGAAAAGCTGATGCTACGATAGCGAAGCATGCCTTCGGGCGCTACTACGGACGAGTTCAACACCGATCTGTGGTTCGCTCTGCCCCCTTTCTTCGTCCCTCCCCGCCGCCGCCTGTTTCTGAGAGCAACCGACTGAAGATATTTTCCGGCAGTGCCAATCCAGCCCTGGCCCAGGAGGTAGCTCGATATTTGGGCTTGGATCTAGGGCCAATCCTGCGCAAGCGCTTTGCCGATGGCGAGCTGTACATTCAAATCCAGGAGTCAATTCGCGGCGCTGATGTTTACTTAATCCAACCCACCTGCCGCCCAGTCAACGATCACCTCATGGAGCTGTTGGTGATCATTGACGCCTGCCGCCGCGCCTCTGCCCGCCAGATCACTGCCGTTTTGCCCTACTACGGCTACGCCCGCGCCGACCGCAAGACTGCAGGGCGGGAAGCCATCACCGCCAAGCTGGTGGCCAACATGATTACTCAGGCGGGAGCCCACCGGGTGCTGGCCATGGATCTGCACTCGGCCCAGATCCAGGGCTACTTCGACATCCCCCTTGACCACGTCTATGCCCAGCCGGTTCTTCAGGCCTACCTCAAGGAAAAGGGCCTGCTGGAGGAAGACATTGTGGTTGTGTCTCCTGACGTGGGCGGCGTGGCCCGGGCTCGGGCTTTTGCCAAAAAACTCAAGGAAGCTCCGCTAGCCATCATTGACAAGCGCCGCCAGGCCCACAACGATGTGGAGGTCATGAACCTCATCGGCGACGTGCGGGGCAAGATTGCCATCCTTGTGGATGACATGATCGACACGGCGGGCACTATCTCTGAAGGGGCAAAGTTGCTGCGCAAGGCAGGAGCCAAGGCAGTTTACGCCTGTGCCATTCATCCCGTCTTTTCCGATCCCGCTATTGAGCGCCTGCGGGGTGGCCTCTTTGAAGAGGTGATTGTCACCAACACCATTCCTGTTCCTCCAGAGAAGCAGTTTCCCGGCCTCACCATCCTTTCGGTGGCCAGTGTCCTAGGGGAAGCCATCTGGCGTATCCACGAAGATAGCTCCGTCAGCAGCATGTTCCACTAACTGAGCTACCTTCGCCTCTACTCTAGCGGCGCCGCAGCACTTCCAGGCGCACTGGGGCAAGTCCTGCGCGGACCATGCCCAGGGCTTCTGCCGCCCGCAAGGAGAGGTCGATGATCCGACCTGGGATAAAGGGGCCGCGATCGTTGATGCGCACCACTGCCTGGCGGCCATTTTTCAGGTTGGTTACCCGCACCTCGGTCCCGAAGGGCAGAGTAGGGTGGGCTGCCGTCATCTCATGCCGAGTGGGGTGCAGGTCGTACCAGGAGGCGATCCCTTCCTGCACTCGCTCGACCATGAAAAGGGGATCCTGCTGAGCTGTCCTTTGCGGCGGCCGAGCGGCGGCCCTGGCAGGTAGAGTGGCAAGCTGCGGCAAGGCGGGAGCGGGGAGAGGAGGGGCATCCAGCAACAGCCGGCGCAGCCGATTGGCGGCCAAAAGGGCGGTATCCACTGGGCGTTGGCTATCCACCAGCAGCACGCCCTCGTCAATGCGCAACAGTTCCTGGTCGTTGACCTGAACGGCATAGAGGGGATCTCCGGCTTGGAACTCCGTCCAAGCTAGGGTGATGGTGGTGTCTTTCAAGGATCCCTGCGCCATTTGGTTGAGCTGGGCCACCAGAGAACTGGCCCGGAGCAGCGGCGGCTCCAAGCGAGGGTGCTCGATAAAGGTGACGATGGGCAAGTCCCGCACATAGACGGTTACTGCCTGCCGCCCGTCCATTGCGTAGGAGTAGAGGGTGGCAATGGGTTGAAGAGCAGGCTGCTGCTGTTCGCCAATCTTGAGGATAGGCTCTTCAGGTAGCGGGGAGAAACTTGCCTGAGGGGAAAAGTCCTGCAGGTTCAAGGTGCCAAGTTTTGCGGGAAGGGAAGCCTTGGACTGGGGAGCAAAGACCAGATCGGCAGCAGGGGAGAGCGAAGGGTTTTCCAGCGGTAGCTCTGTTGCGTGGGTGGGGGCAGATCCCCTGCGGGCTGACGCTTGGGCCCTTGCCTCACTCAGCAGGCCCATGGGCCAGCTCAGGGCTGTGACACAGAGACAGCTAACCAAGCCCAGCTTGGGGGCAGGAGCCAGTCCCTGTCCGAGCCATTTTTGAGTTCGCATGAGGCCGCGCTCCTCTTCAACTCGTCCAACTTCCAACGCGAGGGTTAAAACAACGGAAGTTAATGTACCATGGATTTTTGAGGTGACGGGTTTGCCCGCCCAGGCGCAAAAGCCCAAGCCCAGTTATCACAAGGCCTTTCGGCATCTTGGACTACCGCTCAGCAGGGGTTGACATCGCTCGCGGACGCGCTTTTGTCCAAGGGATTCGGGAGCGCGTTGAGCGGTTTGGTGCAGGTTCCCCAGGACTTTTGGGGAGCATTGGTGGCTTTGCCGGCTTGTTTGAGCTGCCAAAGGGCTACCTTGCCCCGGTGCTGGTTGCCGCTGCCGATGGAGTGGGGACTAAGCTGGAGATTGCCCAGCAGTGGGGGCAGCACCGCGGCGTCGGCATCGACCTGGTAGCCATGTGTGTCAACGATGTGCTGACGGTGGGAGCCAGGCCGCTGTTTTTCCTGGACTACATTGCCACTGGCAAGCTGGAGCTGGAAGCCCTCTGGCAAGTCATCGATGGCATCTTAGCGGGCTGCCAGGAAGCTGGATGCCAACTGCTGGGAGGGGAGACGGCGGAGATGCCGGGATTTTACCTGCCTGGAAAGTACGACCTGGCAGGATTTTGTGTCGGGATCGTGGACAAGGCAGATATCCTAGACACCGCGCGGGTGCAGTTGGGGGATCGGCTGTGGGCCTTGCCCAGCAGCGGCCTGCACAGCAACGGCTTTAGCCTGGTGCGGCACATTGTGGCCGAGCGGGGCTGGTCTTGGGATTACCAACCCTCCGGCTGGGATCGACCGTTGGCAGAGGTGTTTCTCACCCCCACCCGCATCTATGTCCAAGCAGTGCAGAAACTCCAGGCAGCAGGGGTCAAGCTCCACGGCATGGCCCACATCACCGGCGGCGGCATCCCGGAAAACCTGCCCCGTTGTTTGGCTCCTGACCAGGCGGCGCGGATAGAGCCCCACAGTTGGCAAGTTCCGCCGGAGTTTCTCTGGCTGCAGGAGCAGGGCCAGGTGGAAACCTTGGAGATGTTCAACACCTTCAACTTGGGGGTGGGCTACGTGCTGGTGATCCCTCCTGAGGAGGAGAATCGGGTGAGATCCTTGCTCCCCGAAGCCTTCCCCATTGGGGAGGTGGTAGCGGCCCGCCCTGGGGAGAGCCGGGTCTTGGGGCTGGAGGAGTGGGGATCCCTGGCGCCTTGAGTCCCCACCAAAAGGGGGATGGGGATCCCCTGTGCTCCTGCTGAGCGTCGCTATGCTAAGTTTGCAGATGGCCTCGGCGTCTGCCTTAGGCCTTCTAGGCCAGCAACTGCCGCTAACTCTCTAGGCGAGGAAGCGCCAATGACCGGTTTACCCACAGCTCCAGTAGCCAGAGCTGCCATTGAAGTGGAGCACCTCAGCAAAACCTACGGCCGCTTTACCGCCATCCGCGATATCTCTTTCCAGGTCAATGCCGGCGAGATCATGGGGTTTTTGGGGCCCAACGGCGCCGGCAAGACCACCTCGATGCGCATTTTGGCAGGGTATCTACCTGCTACGGAAGGAACGGCGCGGGTGGCTGGGTTTGATGTGCACGAAAACCCGATGGCGGTGCGGCAGCGCATTGGATATTTGCCGGAAAACCCGCCCCTCTACCCCGATATGACGGTGGAGGCCTACCTGCACTTTGTGGCCCAGATCAAGCGGGTCAGTGCCGGTGACCGACCTAGGCGAGTAGACGAGGTCATCCGCCGCTGCAGTCTGGAAGACAGGCGCCACACCCTTATCCGCAAGCTCTCCAAGGGGTACAAGCAGCGGGTGGGCCTGGCCCAAGCTCTGGTGCACGACCCGCCGGTGATCATCCTCGACGAGCCCACCATTGGGCTGGATCCCAAGCAGATTATCGAAGTGCGCAACCTGATCAAAAGCCTGGCAGGAGAGCACACCATCATCCTCTCCACCCACATCCTGCCGGAGGTAAGCATGACCTGCGACCGGGTGGTGATTATCAACCGCGGCCAGGTGGCGGCTGTCGGCACGCCCGCTGAGCTGACGGCTCAGTTGCAGGATCGGCAGCAGGCAAAGCTGGTGGTGGGGGCAGCCGAGGAAGCGGCCATTCGAGCAGCTCTGCAGAACCTGCTGCACGTGGAGGTGGTAAGTGTACAGCCCTTGGCCGCGGATCCCCCTCGCTGGCAGCTGCAGCTCAAGAGCAATGCTTCCGCAGAGGGCTGGATCCCAGAGGTGGCCAGGGCTCTGGTGCAGGCAGGGATCGACCTCTACGAGATTGGCCGTCCTCAGGCTTCTCTGGAAGAAATTTTCCTGCAGCTCACCACCCAAGAGGAAGCAGCAGGCGCGTTGGAGGAAGCGGCATGAACGGCGTGGTTGCCATTTTCCGCAAAGAGCTGCGCGGCTACTTCACCTCCCCCATTGCCTATGTGGTGGCGGCAGTGTTTTGGGGGCTGGCAGGGTTTTTCTTTGTCAACATCTTGGTGCGGGTCATCAATTTTTCCCAGCAGGTGGATCTGTTTGCCCAGTTTGGCCAGGAGAACCCTTTTGATGCTGCCACCATCCTGTCGCAGCAGTTTCTCAATCTGCTGGGCACCCTTTCCTTATTTCTATTGCCCATCTTCACCATGAGCTCCTATGCCGAAGAGCGGCGGCGGGGCACCATGGAGCTGCTGGCCACTTCCCCCATTACCAACCTGGAGGTGGCCCTGGGCAAGTGGCTGGCGGTGTGGGTGTTCTTCATTACCTTGCTGCTGCCGCCTCTGGTTTACCACGTGCTGGTGCTGAGCAGTTCTAACCCAGCAGTGGACTACCGCCTAACCCTAATGGGCTACGTAGGGCTTGCTCTGCTGGCCGGCAGCGTCATGGCTTTGGGGTTGTTCATCTCTTCCCTAACCGACAGCACCCTCATTGCTGCAGTGGCCACCTTTGGGCTCATCCTGCTGCTTTGGGTCATCGACGCTGCAGCGGGCCAGGAAAACACGTGGATTGCCGCTACCCTGCGGCATGTCTCGCTGCTGCAGCAGTACAGCAACTGGGTGCAAGGGATCCTCAGCAGCAGTAGCATCGTCCTTTTCCTCAGCATCATCCTGCTGGGGTTGTTTGCCACGGTGCAAGCGGTGGAAAGCCTGCGCTGGCAGCAAGGCTAGGGTTGTCCTGGGAGACGTGTGCTGATGAAGGATTGGCGGGTACTTGCAGATTGGACGGGGATCCTTGGGCTGGGCGTCATCACCATTGGGCTGGTGGTGGGGGCTATCCTCACGGGCTGGACGGCTGTGCCGCTGAGCCTGCTGGCAGCAGGCCTGGCCCTAGTGGTGGTGTGGGGCCTCACCCACCAACGGGAAGTCGGCGTCTTCCTGGGCCTGCGCTCTACTCAAACCAACGCCAACATCCTGGTGGCGGTGACGGCTATGGCCGTCATTCTGGTGCTGGTGAATGTGGTGGCGGTGCGCTACGACCTGCGCCTGGATCTCACCGAGGAGGGCCTGTTTACCCTGTCGCCTCAGACCCGGCAACTGGTGCAGGGACTGGCGCAACCTGTTAAAGTCTGGGCGGTAACCACCGCTCCCGATCCCAACCTGCGGGAACAGCTGGAGCGCTACCGCCGCCTCAACCCCGACCGCTTCCAGTTTGAGTTCGTCGATCCCAACCGCGATCCTCTCACCGTCCAGCGGCTGCAGGTAACCCAGAACAACACGCTGGTGGTGGAAGCTGGAAACAGCCGCCAGCAACTGCCCCAGCCACCCGCCCCTGAGTTGGAGAGTAAGCTCACCCCGGTGCTGGCCAAGGTGGTCAACCGCGGCGAGGTGGTGGCCTATTTTGTCCAGGGACATGGGGAAGTAAGCCTAGAAGCTCGAGAGGGCACCCCAACCCTGGCCCAGGCGGTGGCCGCTCTCAAGCAGGAGGGCTATCGAGTGGAGCCCTTGAACCTTGTCCAGGCCGAGATCCCCGAGGAGGCGGATGTAGTGGTGTTGGCGGGGCCGCAGCGGGCTTTGTTTCCTGGCGAGGTGGAGAAGCTGCAAAACTACCTGGCCAAGGGAGGGCGGCTGCTGGTCTTGATTGGGCCGCGGGTGGATGCCGGCCTGGATCCCTTGCTGCAAGAGTGGGGCGTGGTTCTCAAGGATGACCTCATCCTGGAGGTCAGCAGCATCAGCCAGCTTCTGGGGACAGGGCCAGCCGTAGCCTTGGTTACGGACTACGGGGATCACCCCATCACTGCCCCGCTAGCTGCCCAGCGGCTGATGACTCTTTTCCCTCTAGCTCGCTCGGTGGAAACCCAGGAGCGGCAAGGGATCCAAGCTACCCCTCTGCTGCGCAGCAGCCCCCAGAGCTGGGGGGAAACCAGCCCCAATCTGGAAAGCGGCCCACTGCAGTTTGAGCCAGATCAAGACAAGCCCGGCCCCCTAACCCTCGGCGTAGCCCTAACCCGCCGCCTAGATAGCGAGAAGAAGGAGTCAGAATCCCAGGGGGCGCCGCCAGAGGCCCGCTTGGTGGTGGTTGGCAATGTCAACTTTGCCCTCAACGGCAACTTGCGGCAGCAGGGCAACCGCGATCTTTTCCTCAACACCCTCAACTGGCTTGCTGAGCGAACGGAACAAATCTCCATCCGCCCCAAGTCCATTACCGACCGCCGTCTCACGTTGACGGAACAAAACTTCCGCTGGCTGATCCTGGGATCAACAGTGCTGCTGCCGCTGGTGGCGTTGGGATCGGGAGCCGTGCTCTGGTGGCAAAGGCGGTAGAGCTGGAGGAGGACAAGCATGTTCAAGCGCAGCACTTGGATTCTCTTGGGCTTGGCAGTGGCTGCTCTTCTGGGGTATTTCCTCCTTGACAGCTTTCAGCAACTGCGCCAGCAGCAGCAGGCGGAGCGGGCGCGGCTCTTCCACTTTGCCCCCGACACCATTGCCCGCATCGAGATCCGCCAGCAGAAAGACAGCCAGCCAGAAGTTATCCTCCTGGAGCGGACCCCGGAAGGAGAAAAGGGATCCCGTTGGCGCATCCGCCAGCCTATCCAGTCAGCGGCGCTGGACTTCCCGGTGGAGCAGTTGCTCAACACCTTCTCCCGCCTCACGCCTCAGCTAACCTTGGAGGAAGCTAACGATCTAGCTGCTTTTGGCCTGGATCAGCCGCGCCAGCAGATTGCCCTCTTCCCCAAAGAAGGGGAGCCCTACCGGCTGGCCATCGGCAATGACAACTTCGACGGCTCTGGCTTCTACGCCCAGCCCGAAGGGGGAAAAGTAGTGCTTCTTGCCAGCAGCCAAAAGGGATCCCTGCTGCCTTCCCTCTTGGCTTTGCGGGACAAAACCCTGCTGAGCTTTGATAGGGCAGCGGTGAAGTCTCTCCAAGTGCAACTAGCCGAGGCAGAGGTCGTCCGTTTGCAGCGGCAGGAAGAGACTTGGCAGATCGTCGAGCCCCGGGTGCTGCCTGCTGATGACCTCAATGTCGACCGTCTGCTCAGTACGCTGTCTCGCCTGCAAGCGGTGGAGTTTCCGGCTGAAACCAAAGCGGAGCTGGCTCCTTATGGTCTGGAGAAGCCTTCTGCCCAGCTAACCGTTGAGCTCAAGGATGGCAAAACCCTGACTGTGGCCTTGGGAGCGGAAAAAGAGGGCCAGGTGTACGTCATCACCTCCGAGCACCCGGCGGTGGCCACCCTCCTCACCAGCACCGCCGACATTCTCCGCTCCGACTTCGAGGAGCTGCGGGATCACCGCATCGCCCGCCTCAACCCCAACCAGGTGGGCCCAGTTACCCTGGAATCCCAAGGGGAGCGGGTTACCCTCAATCCTCTGCCCCAGGAGAAGGGATCCCTGGAGGTGCGCTGGGAAAACCCAGAACGGCCCGGCCAGGTAGTCAACCTCAGCTCCCTCTTTGCCAGCCTCAACGCTGCCCGCGCCAAGGAGTTCGTGCCCGCAACCGATCCCGAGGCTCAAAAGGCCCTAGCTGCTCCCGACCTTACCCTTGACATTACACCCAAGCCTGAGACGGAGCAGGAGCCCTTGACCCTGAGCCTAAGCTCTGCTGGCCTGCGGGCCTACGCTCGCAGCAGCCGCCAGCCCGATATCGCTGTGCTTGACCTTAGCACCTTCAACAGCATTGAAACAGAAGTCAAGCGTCTTCTGGAGGAGAAAGGGGCAGAGGAAGGAACGCCTGCTCCCACCGCTTCGCCCTAGGAGGGCGGGGCAGCCACCTGGTTTGCCTGGGGCTGGGATCCCTTCTTCAGGGTCTCCCCCTGGATGGTGAGAACTGAGCAGGGAGCGCGGTGGAGCACGTAGTTGCTGACGCTGCCCAAAAACAGCTCGCTCAGGCCGGAGTGGCCGCGGCGGCCCACCACCACCAAGTCCGCATCCCAAGAGCGGGCCAGATCGCAGATGACCCGACCGGGGTTGCCGTAGTTGAGGCTGTACTCAGCACGGATCCCGTGCTCAGCCGCTTTCTCCACCAGCGAGCGCAGGTAGTCGATCTGGTTTTGCTCGAAGATGGCACATTGCTCCCGGTAGGACTGCCACAGCTCGGCGCTGATGGCGGAGCTGTAATCCATGCCCAGAATCATAGGGGGCTCTGGGGCACCGGGCTCTTCCTGAGACAGAACATGGAGGATCATCATCTCGGCCTGCATGGCTTTTGCCACCTGCAGAGCCCCTTGAAATACCCCTTCGCTCAGCTCCGACCGATCCAATGCCACCAAAATCCTGCTGAACATATCGGCTTCCTCCAGATGGCTAACAGCGGGGCACAAGGCAGAAGCAGCGTGACTTCGGGGTTGACCTCTGACCCCTTTTCCCTCGACTCCAAGCTCCCCTCTGCTCTGCCCCACCTATCTGTGTTTCTGCTCTGCCCCACCTATCTGTGTTGTAGAAGATTTGGGTGAGAAAACCCCAGATATCTTGAACGAACTAGGCAGATTGGCAACGAAAGTTCAGAGATCTTGACACCGGTCAGAAGGCATCGCCTTGGGCTGCCCACTCCAACACCGCCTGCAGCGCCTCGGCCTGCTCTTGCCAGACTTGATCGAGGGGAGTGCCCCGCAGGATTTCCAGCGTTAGGGTTGGGATCCGCCGTTCCTGCCCTGCCCAAGTGCCCAGAGAACCAGGGGTAGGGTAGCCAATAATGTCGGCGGTAATGGGCAAGCCGTTGCAAGCGGCCATCACCTGGGCCAGCTCAAGGGCAGGGCCGTTGTAGTTCACGCAGGGGTGTGCCTGACAGGAGTGGGCAGAAAGGATAAATTGGGGCCGCATCTGGGCCAAGCCCCCCAACAACGCCTGCGTCTCGGGCTCGGAGCCTGGGGCTGCTCCGGGCGGATAGCGAGCTTCCAAAGAGGCCGGGATCCAATCTTGGGTGGGCAGATTGCGGTTGAGATCGACGCCGTTGGCATTGAGCCGTTGCCCCAAGGCACAGCCATCCGGGTTCAGGCGTGGGATCGCCCATAGGGTCGCTTTCCCGGCCAGGGATCCCCGTTTCCCAGAAGCCACATAGCGCTCGATCAGGGCATAGCCCTCCACCTCATCCCCGTGTACCCCGCCGAGCAGCAGCAAGGAGCGGATCCCTTGGGTGAGCTGCCAAAGGTGAATAGGACGCCCCTGCACCGAGTAGCCGATGACCCGCAGGGATCTCAAAGGTTCACCCGCAGCAAGTTCCTGAGACATGGGGGATCCCGGCAAGTCTCGCAACCGTTAGAACGGGAGATCGTCCGGCTCCGGTGGGGAAACCACATCCCCCTCAGAGGATTCCACAATCGCCGGTTCGCCCATCCCCGTCAGGGAGAGAACGCGAGCGGATCCCAGCTGATGGACACGGCGCGCGGTGATCTCGGCCAGCTTTTCCTTGCGCCCATCTCGCTCCACCACATTCATGTGCAGTTGGCCTTCCACTGTGATTTGGTCGCCCACATGGCAGGTGTCCACCACCCTTTTGGCCAGTTCTCCAAAAGAGGAAACGCGCACCTGGTAGGGCGGCTCCTCTGGGCGCGAGCTGGGGAAGCGCAAGAGCAAAGAGGCAACTGCCAAGTTGTCAGGTGTGTAGCGCAGCTCTGGCTCGCTCGCTACCTCCCCCATCAAAACAATCGAGTTCATAACAAAGCCACGGGAATTTTGCTAGGGCCTTATATTTCTAGTCTGTGCTCTGGCCGGGATTCTGTCGACTCAATCCAGGCGCAGGGTCATGTAGCGCAGGACGTTCTCGTTGATGCGCAGATTCTTCTCCCAGGTGGCCACTGTCTTCGGCTCGGCCTTGTAGTTGACCTGGATGTACAGTCCTTCCTTAAACTTCTTCATCTCAAACCCGGCGAAGCGGCGCTTGCCACGGTTGGTAATTTCTAGCTCAGTTGCCCCGTTTTCTCGCAAGAGAGACTCCTGTTCGCTAAGGAGTTGGGCGAGGGGTTCCTCCGAGAGGTCGGGGCGCACAATCAGCATCGTTTCGTAAGCGCGTGGCATGGAAGCAGGTTCTCCTTGAGAATCCAACTTGAGGTGCAGTTGACTATCCTAGCTGCTCTTTCTGGAACCGGAAAAGCCACCTCCCCCCTCTGCGGCCAAAAAAGCGGGTAGAGCTCCGTAAGAGGAGAACCTTTCTCCGATACAATAGGGGGTGCTTCGATAGCCATAGCTAAGAGACTCTAGGGTTCCAAGCATGAGCGCCGAGGAAGTTTACCAGCGTGTTCGCAAGATTGTGTCCGAGCAGCTGGGAGTGGAAGACGACAAAGTAACCCTGGAAGCCAATTTCCAGAACGACCTAGGGGCTGACAGCCTCGACACGGTCGAGCTGGTCATGGCCTTCGAGGAGGAGTTCGATCTAGAGATCCCCGATGAGGACGCTCAGGGCATTGCCACTGTGCAGGATGCCGTCAACTACATCCTCTCCAAGAAGAAAGCTGCATAACCTGCGGGAGGATGGGGGCCTTCCCCTGATTTAGCGTTGTCTACAGATCCTGCCCTTGCTCCTATGTCCGTTCCACTCCCCTCCAAGCGTCGCGTCGTCATCACGGGGCTGGGGGCAATAACCCCGCTTGGCAATTCTCCTGCTGAGTTTTGGCAGGGCTTGCTGGCAGGGCGCTCTGGCATTGGGCCAATTACCCACTTCGACGCCTCCCGCCACGAGTGCCGCATTGCTGGGGAGGTGAAGGGGTTTGATCCCCTCGACTACCTAGATCGCAAGGATGTCAAGCGCACTGACCGCTTTGTCCACCTGGCGTTGGCTGCCACTCAGCAGGCCCTAGAGGATGCCCAATTTCGGATTACCCATCTCAATGCTGAGCAGGTGGGGGTGGTGCTGGGCAGCGGCATCGGCGGCATCCGGGTCTTGGAAGAGCAGCAGACCATTTATCTCCAGAAAGGGCCAGATCGCTGCAGCCCCTTTATGGTGCCGATGATGATTGCAAATATGGCAGCAGGCCACGTGGCCATTCACTTTGGCGCCAAGGGGCCCAATTTCTGTACGGTAACAGCCTGTGCTTCCGGCTCCAACGCCATTGGTGATGCCTTCCGGCTCCTGCAGCGGGGAGAGGTACAGGCTGTGATTGCGGGGGGTACGGAGGCAGCCGTAACCCCTCTGTCGGTGGCCGGGTTTAGCGCCATGAAAGCTCTTTCCACCCGCAACCACGCCCCGGAGCAGGCCTGCCGGCCCTTTGACCGGGATCGGGATGGCTTTGTCATGGGGGAAGGGGCAGGGATCCTGCTGCTGGAGGAGCTGGAGCATGCCCGCGCCCGCGGCGCCA
The DNA here is from genome assembly GCF_047461755.1 of Synechococcus sp. R65.1. Lineage (NCBI taxonomy): Bacteria > Bacillati > Cyanobacteriota > Cyanophyceae > Synechococcales > Synechococcaceae > Synechococcus > Synechococcus sp. R65.1. The sequence continues at coordinate 49,484 of NZ_JANSHU010000006.1, forward strand.
AGATCTATGCCGAGATCGTCGGCTACGGCCTCACCTGCGACGCCCACCACATCACCAACCCCGCCCCCGCTGGCGAAGGTGCCGCCCGTGCGATGCGGCTAGCCCTTAAAGATGCCGGGATCCAGCCTGACCAGGTGCAGCACATCAACGCCCATGCCACCGGCACGCCGGTGGGGGATGTTGCCGAGGCGCAGGCCATCAGGGCAGTTTTTGGTGAGCATGCCCCTCGCCTAGCCATCAGCGCCACCAAGTCCATGACCGGCCACCTGTTGGGGGGAGCAGGCGGCATTGCCACCGTAGCGACGGCCCTAGCCATCTACCACGGCTGGGTTCCCCCCACCCTCAACTTGGATAACCCCGACCCCGAGTGCGAAGGGCTGGACTTTGTCCCCCATAAGGCGCGGCAGATGGCTGTTGACGTGGCCTTGGTCAACGCCTTCGGATTTGGGGGGCACAACGTGACCCTGGCCCTGCGCCGCTATTCCGCCGACTAGGGGATCTTGCCCATGTCCACCCCCGAAGGCCCCTTGCCCTCGATTCGTCAGCAGGCTCTGGCTGCCCTGACTGCAGAGCTAACCCAAAGAGGCCACCCGCCTGAGTATGCCCAGCACATGGCGGCGGCGGTGATTTTTCAGGCCGATCTGGATCTCTGCACAGCCCAGTTGGCGCGCCTCCTGAGTTGGCTCAAGCAAAACCACCCCAATCTCTATCCAGAGGCAGTGCAACTGGTGGATGCCACCCGCGAGGAGTTTGAGCGGCGAGTTCAAAGGGGGTAGTGGCGGGGATCCCAGCGTTAGGATGGGGAGAGTACCCCTCATTCCTGATTTTGCCGATGGCGCCAAAAAGCGAGGTCGAGGGAGTCCCTGTAATGGCCCCTGCAGAGGCGCCGCACCCTGGGGAAGAAACCCAGCCAGCCAAGCCCGCTGTGGAGGATAGGCCCTCAGAATTGGCTGGGAACGGATCCCTGCTGCTCCAAGTAGGGGGGATGAGTTGTGCTGGCTGCGTCCGGACCGTTGAGCAGCTGCTCCTAAGCCAGCCTGGAGTGGTCAAGGCCAGGGTTAACTTGGTTACCGAGTCGGCCCTTGTGGAATTTGCCCCCGGGATCCAGCCTGACCCAGAACAGCTGGCCCGGATCTTGACAGAGGCGGGGTTTCCCAGCACTTTTCCCCAAAATCAGGCCCCCTTGGTAGCGGGCGAAAAGGCCCTGGACGCGCCCGCGGATCCCCTGGCCCGGCAGCGGCGGCAAACCCAAGACCAAAGTCGCCAGGCCCTCGCCGCCACTTTTTTGCTGCTGGTCTCTGCCGCTGGCCACCTGGATCTGTTCACCCGTTTGGGCTTGCCCGTTCTCAACGACGTCTGGCTGCACTGGGGGTTGGCGACGTTGACTTTTCTTGGCCCAGCTCGGGGCATTGTCCTGGACGGCTGGCGGGCGGCGCGGCGGCTAGCTCCCAACATGAACACGCTAGTTACCCTGGGATCCGGATCCGCCTACCTGGCCAGTTTGGTGGGGCTGTTGGCCCCGCAGGTGGGTTGGGAGTGCTTCTTCGACGAGCCGGTGATGCTGCTCAGCTTCATCTTGCTGGGACGGGCGCTGGAACAGCAGAGCCGTCTGCGGGCTGCTAGCAGTTTGCAGGCTTTGGTGAGCCTGTACCCCACCTCAGCTCGCCGGCTGCGAGCCCAGAAAGGGCTGGGATCCGACTGGGTATCCCAGGAGGGAGAATGGTGCCCCATTGAACAAGTCCGGGTAGGGGATTGGCTGCAGGTGCGCGCTGGCGAACAGATCCCGGTGGATGGGGAGGTTATTGCCGGCCAGGCCATGGTCAACGAGGGCATGCTCACCGGGGAATCCCTACCCGTGCTCAAACAGCCAGGGGATCCGGTTGTGGCCGGGACGGTCAACCAATCGGGAGTGCTGCTGTGTCGGTCTACGCGCACTGGGAAAGACACCATCCTGGCTCAGATTATCCGGCTAGTGGAGGAAGCCCAAGCCCGCAAGGCCCCCATCCAGGGCCTGGTCGACCGGGTGGCCGGTTACTTCACCTACGCCGTAGTGGCGCTAGCCTTTCTCATCTTCGCCTTCTGGTACTGGATCGGGATCCCTCTTTGGGGAAGCCAGATCCTGATGGGAGTTGGCCTCCACTCCTACCTGCACCTGGGGGATCACCCCCCTCCTTCAACTCCCCTGCTCCTCAGCCTTAAGCTGGCTATCTCGGTGCTGGTGGTGGCCTGCCCCTGTGCATTGGGATTGGCCACGCCGACAGCCATTCTGGTAGGCACCGGCCTGGGAGCGGAGCGGGGACTGCTCATCCGCGGCGGCGACGTCCTGGAGAAGACTCACCGCTTGCAAACAGTCGTCTTCGACAAAACCGGCACCCTCACCCAGGGGGATCCGCACCTGACGGATTGCCTTGCCCTCGACCCCTCCCTGGATCCGGCTCGGCTGCTGCAGCTGGCGGCCACCGTGGAAAGCGGCACTTGCCATCCTCTAGCCCAAGCCATCCTGGGAGCCGCCCGCGAGCAAGGACTGCCCCTGCTTTCTGCCGACGAGTTTTACACCCAGGCGGGAGTGGGAGCCTCGGCGCGGGTGGAAGGAAAGCAGGTTATCTTGGCCTCCCTCGAGGGGCTGGCTACCCTGGGGATCCCGATTTCCCCTCCAGCGCAGGCCCAAGCCGAGGTGTTGCTGCAAGCTGGCAAAACGGTGGTGGGCGTGGCTGTAGAGGGATCCCTGGCAGGGCTGCTGGCGGCCCAGGATCCCTTGCGGCCTGATGCCCAGGCAACGCTGCAACAGCTCCAGAAAATGGGCCTACAGGTGGTCTTACTGACTGGGGATCGAGCCGAGGTAGCTCACCAGGTGGCCCAAGTTTTGCAGGTGCCAGGGATCCGCGTCATCGCCGAGGTGCAGCCAGCCGACAAGGCTCAAGTCATCCGAGATCTGCAGGCCCAGGGCCAGAGAGTTGCCATGGTGGGCGATGGCATCAACGATGCACCGGCTTTAGCCCAGGCCGATGTGGGCATTGCCCTGCACTCTGCTACTGCTGCCGCTCTGGAGACTGCCGATATCATCCTCATGCGCAACCGCCTCTGGGACGTCGTGGAAGCCATCCGTCTCAGCCGCGCCACCTTTCACAAGATCCAGCAAAACCTCCTCTGGGCTATTGGCTACAACCTGCTGGGGATCCCGCTGGCAGCAGGGGTGCTCCTGCCCGCCTTTGGCATTGGCTTGAGCCCGGCAATGGCTGGGGGTCTCATGGCCTTGAGCTCCCTCAGTGTAACCCTCAATTCGATTCTCTTGAGGAGAACATTTGTGCCCCGTGAATTTTCGAGTAGCTACAGCTAAAAAGTGTTAGAGGCTGCGAACAACCGAACATTGATTGTTAAATATTTGTTAATCTTCCGAGTTTTTACTGAGCTGCTGACATAGCAACTGCTGCATACAAGTTAGGAAAATTTAGCAAGTTCGACTAACTCTGACTAAAAAATGCATCATCTTTAACCTTTTGCAACCTGGGCTTATGATTAAGTTCAGACTAGCCCATGAGGGCACTCTTTGGTTTTTTGCCTAACGGAGCAAGATCCGTGAAAATACTGGAGAAACTGATCCTAGAGGGGCAAGGGGAGTAAAAGTATGGCAATGCTAGGGGATCTTCAGGAATTCTCCCTGAGCGACCTATTGCATTTGATGGAGAAGGGTAAGAAATCGGGGCAATTGTCTGTCTGGGCGCCCAATGGTATCTACCGCATCTGGCTTTATCAAGGCCGGGTGATTGCCGCTTTGCCCCCTGAAGAAAAGCATCGCTTGGAAAACCTGCTAACTGGCTCTAGGCTAGTGGACAGCCAGGTGATTAGCCAGTTGGTTGCCAGGGGTCTAGAGGAACCTCTGGGGCGTTGCCTGCAGCAGCAAGGGTTGATCTCCCCTGTAGATTTGGTCAAGCTCTTTCGCCATCAACTGCAAGTGGGGCTCTACTGCCTCTTTGCCTTGGAAGCGGGCCAGTTCAGCTTCTTACCCAACGTACCGTTGCCCTATCAAGAGATGACTGGCTTAAGCAAGGAGGCTTCGGCCGTAGTTTTGGAAGGGCTGCAGCAGCTGAAGCAGGATCAACGTCGGGAAGAAAACTTGCCTCAGCCGGACAGCTACTTCTGGCGCACCAGCCTTGAGCTTCCTCTATACAAGCTTTCGCCGCTGGAGTGGTCGATCTTGGAGCAGGTCTCTCCTTCCCGCAAGCTAGCTGATCTAGCGCGGGCATTGGGGGCTGATTTGTTGGAGGTGCGCTATGCCTGCGCGCGCTTAGCTAAGCTTGGACTCATCGCTCCCTGTGAAGGCCCAATAGCTATGCCTCAGCCTTCTCTGGTGGGCACTTCTAAGGCTTCGGGAGCAAGTAACCGTGGAGAGACAAGGGAGCCGGTTAAGCCCTCCTTGGTCAGCCGCCTCTCCATGCTTCTTAGGAGCATTCGCGAGAAATAGCTGGTCGAGTCAACGACTCGGGATTCAGGGTAACTGCTGCCAGGTCGGGTAGCGGGAAAGTCAGCCTTTTCCGCTACTGCACAGTTGTCCGGGAAAAATATTTGGTCGAGAATAGGATGTGTTGCGGGGATCCCTAAAACACTACGCGAGGGAGGCTGGCCATGGCCATAGTCGGAGACCTCCGGGAATTTTCTTTGCCTGACTTGTTGCAGCTAGTTGAAAGGGGCAGCAAAACAGGGCAACTTTCCATCTGGGCCCCAAACGGCATCTACAAAATCTGGTTTTATCAAGGTCGGGTCATTGCTACTCTGCCCCCCGAAGAGGAGCACCGCTTAGAGAGGTTGTTAGCCCGTTCCGCTCTTGTTAGCGATCGGGTCGTGGAAAAGTTGGCTTCCTTCTGTGGTGCGCAAGAGCCTCTGGGGCGCTATTTACAGCGGCAGGGGTTGATCTCGCCTGCAGATTTGGCCAAGCTCTTTCGCCATCAGCTCCAGGTGGGTCTCTACTGCCTCTTTGCCCTGGAAGCGGGGCAGTTCAGTTTCCTGACCGGCGTACCCATGCCTTATCGAGAGATGACGGGCTTGAGCAAAAGTGCCACCGCTGCAGTTCTAGAAGCGCTGCAGCAGATCAAGTGGGATCAGCGTCCGGAAGAAGACTTGCCCCAACCAGATAGCTACTTCTGGCGCACCAGCACCGAGCTGCCCTTGTACAAGCTCTCTGCCTTGGAGTGGGGGATCCTAGAGCAGGTTTCGCCTTCGCGCAGGCTAACTGACGTGGCCCGGGCGTTGGGTGCAGATCTTCTGGAAGTTCGCTATGCCTGTGCTCGCTTGGCCAAGCTGGGACTCATCAGCCCTTGTGAGGGCCCAGCGGCTATTGCTCCCTCTTTGCCTGCTTCAGATAAGTTGACAGGGAAGGAAAAGCTGAGCGCCAAGCTACCCTCTTTCTCGGAGGAAAGCGGCCAGGTCAAGCCCTCGTTGGTTGCGCGACTGGCTACTTTGCTGAAGGCAGTCCGTGATAAGTAGTTTTGTGGCAGTATCTTCTGCATCAGACAGGAGCATCAGCAAATAGGCGGGAAGATAAAAAGCAAGGAGAGAAAGCATGGCTAACTTATCCTCTTTGCAGGCAGTTCTCCAGAACTACATTTCCAGCACGCCAGGAATTCAAGGAGCGGCTGTGGTCACTCCCGATGGGTTGCCATTGGCATCCGCACTGCCCGTAGGCATGGACGAGGAAAGAACCTCTGCCATGTCTGCTGCCATGCTTGCTTTGGGGGAGAGGATCGGGAAAGAGCTGGGTCGTGGAACTATAGAGAGGGTCTTTGTGCAGGGAGAAAAGGGATATGGAGTTTTAACCCGCTGCGGCCCCGATGCTGTCTTGCTGACGATTGCTAGCGACGAGGTAAAGCAGGGCTTGCTGTTTTTGGAGATGAAGCGAGCTGCGGCAAGCATTGCGGAAGCCATGAAGTAGATAGGCTGAGTTTGACTTTGACCTGATTTTGAGGGAACTATGGCCATCAAACCTCTGGAGCTGTTGCAAGTCTTGATCTCGCGTACCGAATTTACGGATGAAGATAAGAAGATTTTGCAGCAAAATGCCGACTGGGGCAGCAGCATTGCCTCAGAGATGTCGGATACCTTTTACAACTACCTGGATCGCGACCCTGAGATGGCGGCAGTCATAGCCAAGCACAACCGGCAGCGGCTGGGCCAGACCTTTGCCGAGTGGTTTAGGGAAATGTTTACAGGTATGGACAACTGGGGCCCCCAGTACGCTGAGCGCCGCTGGAAAATTGGCCTAGTTCACGTGCGCGTTGGCATTGGCCCTCAGCATGTGGTGCCCGCCATGGCCACAGTGGTTCGGGAGGTGAGTCGTCGGCTAGTCAAGGAAGGTAAGCCCGAGGAACTGCGGGTGAGCCTAGGCAAAGTTTGTATGATCGACCTTTCTTTTATTGAGCAAGCCTACCTTGAGGTGGCCTACAACGCTGTGCAACAGGAAACGGGTATGAGCGAGACCTTGTTTAAACGCTTGATCGCTAGCGGAGCTAGCAGTTTAGCTTCTTCCTAACCAATTGGGTTTGAGCGGGCTGGTCTTTCGTGGGGGGAAGCTCACTATGGACAATATTCTCCGCATTGTTGTCACCGGGCCCGTGGGCGCTGGAAAGTCCACCTTTATTCGCACCATCAGCGAGATAGAGGTGGTCGATACCGATTGCAAGGCCACCGATGAGGTGGCAGAGCTAAAGCAAAGCACAACGGTCAGCATGGACTTTGGCCGCCTGAGAATTGGCGAAGAGGAAGAAGAGATGTGGCTGCATCTCTACGGCACGCCCGGCCAGGCCCGCTTTAGCTTTATGTGGGATATTTTAATCCAGCGCGCTCATGGCTACGTTCTTCTGGTGCCTGCCCACCTGCCTAGCCAGTTTCGCAATGCCCAGGCCATTCAAGCCTTTATGAGGTCCAGAACCCGTGCTCCCTCAGTTATTGGGATCACCCACGTCGATCACCCCAATGCCTGGGATCCGGAAGACATTTTGCTGATCCTGAACAACCAAGACGGCTCAATTCCCCACACGACCTTAAATGCTCAAGAGCCGGCTTCTGTGGCCAACACGCTGCTCCTATTGGTTGAGCAACTGATGCCCCAGGTGGTTGTCCCAGCAGAAGATGCTAAGAAATGTTAAGCTAGGGGGAGTTGGGTCAGCTAAGTCTTATGGAGTCCCTCTACCTCAGCGGCGAGTTTTCCCGTAGCCTTGTCAACCCCCCTATCTACTCGGCCATTGCCCTGCTCAGCTTCTTGGCTATTATTTTCGGCATCATCTTTAAAGACAAGTTGGAATACCAGGTAGCCCTTTGGCAGCAGAACCGAGAGGGCCAGGGGCAGATCCGCTACCGCACGCCGGGGATCATCCTCAGCTACACCCTCTGCAATCTGTTTGCCTTTGGCTTTGTAGCTGCCTGTTTACACGTTTTTGGCCTATCTCTGGCTTTGGCGGCCTTGGTCGGCGGGATCCTTGTCTTCAGCACAGCAGGACTGATCTGGTGGCGGCTGGGATCCCTGCTGGAGCTGTTGGCAGTGGGGGGATCCCAAGCCATTGAACTCGACTTTTGGGATGCTGAGGCAGCGGTAGAAGGAGAATAGCAGCTTCTGGGCTCTCGCCAGGCGGCCAGAAAGGCGGCGGAGGTTATCGCCCAAGCGAGAAATGGACGCGGCAGGCAGCTTTGCTACGCTGGTAGCTGGGTCGGTTGCCGGACTGACACCGATAGTGCATCTAAACCACTAGCCCAGCTAGCCCAGTATTGATGCAGAACTTTTGGCAGGCCGTTGCCCAGCACCTCTCTGAAGCCACAGGGGATCCCTTGCATCCTCTACACTACCGTCCCCTGGGCGGGGGCAGCATCAACGCCGCCTACCAGCTTTCCTGTGTGCTTCAGGCTTCTTCTGGCCAGGAAAGACGGGACTACTTTGTCAAGGTGGCGGGGGGAGGAGAAAGAGCGCTGGAGATGTTTGCAGCAGAGGCGGCGGGCCTGCAAACCTTGGCGGCGGCCAATGCCGTGCGGGTGCCACAGCCGATTGCCTGGGGATCCTTTGATGGGCAGGCTTACCTGGTGCTGGAATACCTGGAGCTGAGTTCGCCCCGCCCCCAAACGGGAAGTTTGCTGGGATCCCAGTTGGCCCAGTTGCACCGCACGCTCTCCCCCAACGGCAACTACGGCTGGGATCGCAACAACACCATTGGTTCGACGCCGCAGATCAACAGTTGGCGGCAGAACTGGGTGGACTTCTACCGAGAACAGCGACTTCTCTACCAGGTCAAGCTGGCTTGTCAGCGGGGTTACCGCGGCGCCTGGGTGACGCAAGCCGAGCGGGTAATGGCGGAGCTAGAGACTTTCTTTCGCAACTACCGGCCCGTCCCGTCTCTGCTACACGGGGATCTCTGGGGCGGCAACTACGGCGCCTTGCCCGATGGCTCGCCGGTCATTTTCGACCCAGCCACCTACTACGGGGATCGGGAGACGGATCTGGCGATGACTGAGCTTTTTGGCGGCTTCCCGGCGGAGTTCTACCGGGCCTATCAAGAGGCCTATCCCCTGGACGAGGGGTATCCTCACCGCAAGCCCCTCTACCAGCTCTACCACTGGCTCAACCATCTCAACTTGTTTGGAGAGGGCTACCTGGGCTCAGTGCAGCGGGCCTTGCAGCAATGCTTACGCTTTCTTGCATAGTCTTGTTCTACTCCCTCGCCTACGCTTAGTTACTGGGATAGCCAGCCGGCGGCTAGCGGCTCTTCTCTGGCGTCGCTTCCCCGGCCATGACCACAGCCCCCATATCTCCCAGCAGGCGAGACTGGTTGCGCAATATCCCCAACAGGTTCAGCCGGTTGGCTCGCAGGCTGGGATCCGGCTCCATGACCAAAACCGCCTCGAAGAAACGATCCACTGCAGGGGCTGCTGCCTGTAGGCTCTCCACCAGTGGGGTAAAGTCTCCTTGGCAGGCTGGCCCCACGCCCAGCCGGTAAACCCTTTGACAGGCTTCGTACAGCTCCTGCTCTGCCGTCTCCTGAAACAGCCTAGGATTCACTGCAGCCGCCGGATCCAGCACGGCGTAGTCCAAATTCCCTTGGGTGGCCAGGCGGGCGCAGCGGTTGAGGGTGGGGTAGAGATCTGCCAACTCTCCAGTCGCTCGCAGATGCTGCAGGTACTCGGCCCGCAGCAGGGTGAGAGGCAGGTTGCTCAAAGCCCGCAAGGTCAGTTCCGCTTTCTGGGGCTCCTTGCCGTGGACAGACTCGGGATCCCCGACCACGGCTCTGACCAAGTCGTAGTCAATTCGCTTTTCCTCCTGCAGAAGGATTTGCAGCCGCTGGGCAAGAAACTCCTGCAAGGCCTTTAAGGTCCTTTCGTCTCCCGCCGCGTAGTCCCGCACCACCTGGCGCAGGAGCTCATTGACATCCAACCTCCAGTCAGCCTCCCAGGCAATCAATACCAGGCTGTTGGCAGCCCGCCGCAGGGCAAAGCGATCCGAAGAGCCCGTAGGGATCTGCCCCAGGTGGAACATGCCCACCAGGGTGTCTAGGCGATCTGCCCAGCCCACGACCCGCCCGGTCAAAGAGGTGGGCAGAGCCTCCCCTGCCCCCAAAGGCCAGTAGTGCTGCTCGATCCCCTCGGCCACGGCTTCAGGCTCGCCGTCCTGGCGGGCGTACTCGGCGCCCATGATCCCCTGCAGCTCTGGGAACTCGTACACCATTTGGGTAACCAAATCTGCCTTGCACAGGTAAGCCGTGCGATCCACCAAGGCCTGCTCTTGGGGATCCAAGTTCAAGGCAGTGGCAATGAGGCGGCTGATGTGGCGGATGCGCTCTACTTTGTCGCGCATCGATCCCAGCCCCTCGGCAAAGGTAACCGCCTGGAGACGTTCCACCCGCTGGGCCAAGGGGAGGCGGCGATCCTCCTCGTAGAAAAAGCGGGCATCGGCCAAGCGGGCCCGCACCACACGGCTGTTGCCTGCCGCAATCCGCTCCGCTTGCCGGGGGTCGCCGTTGGAGATGGTGATGAAGTAGGGCAGCAGTTTTCCGGGATCCCGCCCATCCCGCACGGGAAAGTAGCGCTGGTGGGCAATCATCACCGTTTCAATGACCGCAGGGGGCAAGCGCAAAAACTCCGGCTCAAAGCGCCCCAGAACTGCCGTTGGCCACTCCACCAACTGCACCACCTCCTGCAGCAGAGCAGAGGGGATCTGGGCCTGCCCGTTCACCTGCTTGGCTAGCCGGGTCACCTCCGCCTGGATGTGCGCTGCCCGCGCTGCCGGGTCGGGGTTTACCCCTGCTGCTTGCATCTGCTGAACGTAGCTCTCGGCCCGCTCCAAGACGACCTGCGGGGATCCCAAGACGCGGTGGCCACGGCTTACCCGACCAGCCACTAAGCCCGACGGAGGATTGCCGTCAGGGGTAGGCCAGAGCAGAGGCAGCACCTGATCGTCCCAGAGGGAGACCAGCCAGCGGATGGGGCGGGGAAACTTGAACTCCCCGTAGCCCCAGCGCATCATCCGCTTGCCGCTCAAGGAGGTGATCCAGGTGGGCGCCAATTCCTGGAGCACCGCTGCTGTTGGACGTCCCTGCACCCGCTGCACGGCAAAGACAAAGGAGCCCTTCCCCACCTGCCGGATCTCCAGGCTGGCGGGATCCACCCCCTGTTTCTGGGCAAACTTTTCCCCGGCAGGGGTAAGCCGGCCGTCTTGGTAGGCCACCTGAACTGGCGGCCCCTTCACCTCCAGAAGGCGATCCGGCTGTTGGGTGGGCAGCCCCTGCAGCAGAACTGCCAGGCGCCGCGGCGTGCCGAAAAGCTGCATCTGCTCGGCCTGCAGATGGGCTTCTGCCAAAGAGGCCGGGATCCCCGTCCTCCACTGCTCTAGGGCCGAATCCACAAAACTAGCTGGCAGCTCCTCACAGCCAACTTCCAGCAAATAGGCAACCATAGGCTCCGCCCGGCGCTAGCGACGTCTTTCCTCGGCGAGGGTGGGTGTTGATCGCGATTTCTCAGTCTAGCAGGGGAAGCGGGCTGCCGTTTGAGCCAGTCTCACTAGCCCTAGTACCAAGTGGAGTCTCCTGCCGCCAGAACACTCTCCTGCAAACGCGGCGGGTGGGCAGCAGGCAGATGCACCACGATCATGGGGAGGTCGGGACGATGGCGGGCGATGATCTCCGGCTCGCGGCTTAGGCGAAAGCGGCTGCGGGCTTCGCTGAGCACTCCCACCAACATATCCCCCGGCTGCAGGGCTTTGAGCACCTCGGCCACCAACCCCCCCTGCACCCGCTGTACCGGCAGATGGGCATAGCTTGCCGCCCCCGGGCCCGGAGAGCGCTCCCGCAGCGGTCGGGTTTGCACTAAGAGAAGCTGCAGCGCCGCTTTCAACTCCCCAGCCAGCGTCTGCGCCAGCCCAATCGTCTGCTGCAGGGATCCAGGAGACACTTCCAACTCTGGGGCTGCCAAAAGGATGCGCCGCGTCGTCTCGAGCGGAACAGGGAAGCGCGCGATTAGCACCGGGATCTCCACCTGCCGCACCACGGCGTCAATGGTGCTGCCGAAGAAGTTTTCCGCGTAGGTGGAGTAGCCCTTCCAGCCCAGGATCACCAAGGTCGCCTGCCGCTCCAGGGCCGAGCGGACGATTCCCTTTTCCACCGAGTCATCCACCCGGCGAATGGCTTCCACCCGCGCTGCAGCGCTGTGGGCTAGGGACTCGGCAAAGGACAACAACTGCTCTTGCCGGGCCAGGGCTGCTGGCGAGATCCCAGCACAGTCAGACAAAACATGCAGCGGCAGCAGTGTTCCCCCTTCTTTCTTGGCCAGAATCAGAGCCAACCGCAGCAGGTTGCTCTCAGTCTCGGGGTTGACTACCGGCACCAGGACGCGGGATCCCCAGGCTGGCTTGGGCAATTCAGTGGACTCTGCCGCCACTTCGGCTGGCTGCATTTGCTCTCCCCAGCGGGCCACAATCCAAGGCGAGGCAACACAGGTCACCAGGATCATGGCAATGGTGCCGTTCACCGTCAGCTCATCCACCAACTCCACCTGAAAAGCCACCGTGATTGCCGCCAGGGTAGCCGCCGCCTGGGCCATCGACAGGCCAAACATGACCATAGCGCTGGCCAAGCGCCAGCCAAACAGTTGCGCCGGGATCCAAGCCGCCAGAAACTTGCTCACCACCTCCGCTGCGATCATCACCCCGCCCACCAGCAGTGTGCGCGGCTCTCCCAAGAGAATGCCGGGATTGATCAACATCCCCACCGAGATCAAGAAAAAAGGCACAAACAGGGTGTTGCCGATAAACCGGATCCGGTTCATCAGGGGGCTGAGAGGCGGGATGATGGGGGTAATGGCCGTCCCGGCCAGAAAGGCTCCCACCACCGGCTCAATGCCGATCAACCCCGCTCCGTAGGCCACCACAAACAAAGTGGCGATCACGAAAGTAAACTCTGCTCCCTCGTCGTGACCAAAGCGTTGAAAGAACCAACTGCCCAGCTTAGGCACCCCCCACAGGGTGGCAAACGTGTAGAGGGCAATGGAAGGGATCAACGTCAGCCAAAAGCGCAGCGACAGCTCCCCTTGGTGGGCGCGCACCACCACCGCCAGCACCAACAAGGCCAGGACATTCGTGATAAGGGTGGCCCCCAAGGTAGCCGTTACCGTCTGCAGGCGCATCAACCCCAGCTTGGAGACAATGGGCAGCCCAATCAGGGTATGGGAGGCAAAGCAGGAGGCCACCAGCACCGCCGCCAGGAAGTCATACCCAATGGCCAGCATGGCTGCTGTGCCGATGAGCATGGGCAACAGGAAGGTAAACGCCCCGAAGATGCTGGCCTTGCCGGCGTTGAGCTTTAAATCCTCCAGGCTGGTCTCCAGCCCGGCCATGAACATGAGAAACAACAGCCCCACCGTGCCCAACAAGACGATGGTCTCGTCCCGCTGCAGGATCCCCAAGCCGTAGGGCCCCACCACCAACCCGGACAAGATCAGGCCGATGATCCCCGGCAGGCGCAGTCGCTCAAATAGCAGCGGGGCCACCAGCATGATCGTCAGGATGATGAGGAATACCAGCACCGGGTTTTTCACCGGGCCGACTACGGCTAGAGGGATCCCTGAAATTTGCAGCCAGCTAGCCAGCATAGATACCCAAAGGACAGCAACCAGATGCCCGCCTGAGTCTATCAGATTCTTCCAGGTTCGAGGTGCCTTGCAAAAAGAGCAAAGGGATCCCCAGTTGCTGAGGATCCCTCGAATCCCATCAAAAGAGGTCTGCCTAGCTGGCAGAGGCGGAGCTAGTCTTCAAGGGGATCCCCTGTCCAGGGATCCCAGAACAGATACACTCAGGCTGCCGCCAGCCGAGCGTTGGCAGCATCCCAGTTCACCAGGTGCTCCAGGTAGGCGGTGATGTAGTCAGGCCGCCGGTTCTGGTAGTCCAGGTAGTAGGCATGCTCCCACACATCCAGTGTTAGCAGGGGAACTTGGCCGTGGACCAGCGGGTTTTCCGCGTTGGGGGTTTTGGTCACTTTCAGGGTGCCGTTGTCCAGCACCAGCCAGGCCCAGCCACTGCCAAACTGGGTGGCCGCCGCCGTTTTGAAAGCCTCCACAAACTTGTCGTAGCCGCCTAGATCAGCGTTGATCTTGTCGGCAATGGGCCCTGTCGGCGCGCCGCCCCCGCCTGGCTTCATGGATTCCCAGAAAAAGGTGTGGTTCCAAACCTGGGCGGCATTGTTGAAGATGCCCACTTTATCAGGATCCCCGAACGTAGTCTTCATGATTTCTTCCAGGGACTTGTTGGCCAGCTCGGTGCCTTCGATCAGCTTGTTTAGGTTGGCTACATAGGCCGCATGGTGCTTGCCGTGGTGGTAGGAGAAGGTTTCTGCCGACATGTAGGGCTGAAGCGCGTCGGCCGGGTAGGGCAGAGGTGGGAGTTCAAAGGCCATAGTCGTCTGTCCTCTGGGTCTTGTGCGAAAGATGCAAGAAAGGACGCCGGGAAGGCAAGCCTAAACCAGACAAAGGCGTTACCTTTCTTTGCAGTCTTAGTGTAACTCAGAACCACTACGCTCTGGATCCCCCAGTCATGGCGGTGGGGATCTGGTGCCCCAGCGCCCTGTTTGCCTTGGCCTGAAAGCCCAAACCAGCGGGATCCCTGCCCCAGCAGCTCGATCAGCAGGGGGACAACATCAAAGCCGCGGTGATGGCGGCAATGGTAACCCCATTGCGGGTGAAGTTGAGGGTGTCGCGGCTGAGCTGGAAAAAGCGCTCGTCCCAGCGTTTGACTTCCGCCTCCAGGCGTTCTTCGGCACTGGCAATGCGCTCCTCGGTGCCGGCAATGGTTTGTAGCAGCTCTTGGTTTTGCCGGGCCAGTTGGGCGATGGCCTGGGCGTTGGCCTCGACAGTGCGCTCAATGCGCGCCAACCGCTCCTCGCTATCGCTCATGGTTGGGGAGGGGGAAAGTAATCGGGGCTGGGGAAATCCTGGGGCGGGATCCCTTGCAGGGCCTCTGTCATAAAGCGCTTCCAGGTAGGAGCGACAAAAGCGCCTCCTGTCGTACCCGGGAGCATGGGAGAGTTGTTGTCGTTGCCAATCCAGATGGCAGTGGACAGTTGCGGCACATAGCCGATGAACCAAGCGTCGCGGAAATCCGAGGTGGTGCCCGTTTTGCCAGCCACCGGTCGCCCATCGTCTAGACGGGCTGCCGTCCCGGTGCCCTGGGTTACCACCCCTTTGAGGATCTGGTTGAGGGTGGCCACCGCCCAGGGATCCAAAACCTGCCGCGGCTGGGGTTTGGCCTCGAAGAGAACTTGGCCGTCGCGACCCACCACCTGGGCTAGGAGCGTCGGCTCCACCCAGTAGCCGCCGTTGGCAAACACAGCATAGCTGGCTGCCATCTCTAGGGGGCTGGCGCTGGCCGACCCCAGGGCAGTGGTTAAGTTGGGGGGCATCTCGGCGCTGAGGCCGGTGGCCTGGGCTGCAGCAATGACGTTGTGGATCCCGACTTCCTCTGCCAGCTTGACGGTGGGCACGTTGCGGGAGAGCTCCAAGGCGCGGGCAAAGGTGAGGGGGCCGTAAAAGGTGTTGTCATAGTTTTTCGGCCTGTAGGGAGGAGAGCCGGGATAGGTGACGGGGGTGTCGTAGAGGATGCTGTAGGGTGTGTAGCGGCCGCTAGCCAGGGCCGCATAGTACACGTAGGGCTTGAAGGTGGAGCCAGTCTGGCGAAAGGCTTGGGTGGCGCGGTTAAATTGGCCCCGCCGAGCGTTGATGCCGCCCACAAGGGCCTTGACGTAGCCTGTGCGGGGATCCACCGCCGCCAGAGCCATCTGATCAGCCCGGCGAGTGGCGGTAAGGCGAGGCCCGTCTTCGTTGACGATGCGCTGGGCAATGCGCTGCAGCCGCAGGTCGATAGTGGCCTGAACCCGCAGCCCCCCCTGGAGGATGGCCTGCTCGCCAAAGCGGCGCCGCAGCTCTGCCTCAATGGCGTCGGTAACCGCCGGCGCGTTGCTTTGGAAAGAGGTGATGCGGCCAAAAGTCAGCTTCTGCTCTCGCGCTGCCTGCGCCTCTTCTGGGGTAATCCACTGGAGCTGCACCAGGCGATCCAGCACCAGCCGTTGGCGCCGCTTGGCTGCCTCCAGGTTGCGAAAGGGGCTGAAGATTTCTGGCGCCGGCAGGATCCCGGCCAGCATTGCTGCTTCCGCCAAGTTGAGCTCCGCCGCATCTTTGTTGAAGTAGCTGCGGGCTGCCGCCTGAATGCCGTAGAGATTGTGCCCCCAGTACACCTGGTTGAGGTACATCTCTAGGATCTCGTCTTTGGTGAAGACCTGCTCCAGCCGCACCGCTAGCACAATCTCGGCCACCTTGCGGCTGAGGGTGCGCTCCGGCTTTAGAAAAAGGTTTTTCACCAACTGCATCGTCAGGGTGGATCCACCCCCCGCCGAGCCCCATCCCCCCTCGACGCTGCCCAAGAGTGCCCGGCCCAAGCTGACCGGGTTGATGCCGGGGTGGGTGTAGAAATGGCTGTCTTCAATAGCCAGCAGCGCTTTCTTCATCTCCGGGGAGACTTCTTCGAGGGAGATCACCTCCCGGTTGGCTTCCCCGTGGAGGCTAGCAATGGGCTCGCCGTGGATATCGACAATGTGGGTGGTGGCCACCGGCACGTAGTTCCGCAATTGACGCACATCGGGCAGGTTGCGGAAGCTAATGGCCAACCCCAACAAGCCAGCAGCCGTTGCCGTAGAGCCCAAAAGCAGGGATCCCAGCAACAGCTTGCCCACCGTGCCCGCAACCTGAGCAAGCCAGGAGAAGCGGGTGGGCGGGATGTCAGCGGTATACTCGTCGTAGTCCAGGTGGGGAAAGGGGCGGCTGGAAGAGTGCCGCGGAGCTCTCGAGGGTCTGCGACCGTAGGTCACGTCAAAAACTCCGTCACTTCAGCGTTGCGGAGAACCCCAAGTTTGCCCCATTATAGGGCGGCGCTTCCTGGGCCGGCAGGGGATCCTCGCCGCCTCTAGGCAAGGGAATAAAATGGCTCATGTTGCCTCTCAGTGCAGAGATGGAGCCAACTCCTATCTCTTCCGCTCTAGAGGATCCCCGCATTGCCGAGATCACCCAGCGGGGGGTAGCCGAGATCTTTCCAGGGGGAGCAGCAGCTCTGGCAGAGCGCCTAGCCAAAACCGATCGCCCCTTGCGGGTCAAGCTGGGCATCGATCCCACGCGGCCGGATCTGCACCTGGGCCATGCGGTGGTCTTGCGCAAGTTGCGCCAGTTCCAGGATGCCGGCCATGTGGCTATTTTGCTCATCGGTGACTTTACGGCCCTGGTCGGGGATCCCACCGGCCAATCGGAGGCCCGTCCCCGCCTGACCCCAGAAGAAGTGGAGGAGAATGCCCGCACCTATCTGGAGCAGGCTGCCAAGATCTTGGACTTTGAGACCCCTGGCCGGCTGGAGGTGCGCCGCAACAGCGAGTGGCTAGCCCGCCTCACCCTCAGCGAGCTCATTGAGCTCCAAGCCCAGATGACAGTGGGGCAGATGTTGGCCAAGGAAGACTTTGCCCAGCGCTACCGCTCGGGAACGCCCATCTACTTGCACGAATTTCTCTACCCTCTCCTGCAAGGCTACGACTCGGTGGCACTGGAGGCGGACGTGGAGTTGGGGGGAACTGACCAGCGCTTTAACCTCCTAGTTGGCCGGGAGCTACAGCTTTGGAAAGGGCAAACCCCGCAGTTTTGCCTAACGGTGCCTCTTTTGGAGGGCTTGGATGGCTACCAGAAGATGTCCAAGTCCAAGAACAACTACGTGGGCCTGACCGAGGATCCCCTCACCATGTACTCCAAGCTGGAGAAGGTGCCGGATCACCTGGTGGAGCGCTATTTTGAGCTGCTGACCTCGGTGCCCCTGTCGGAGCTGCCGGCGGATCCCCGTCAGCGCCAGATTCTCCTAGCCAAAACCCTAGTGGCTCAGTTTCACTCCCCTGAGGTGGCAGAAGAGGCCCAGCGCACCGCCCAAGCCCTGGTGTTGCAAGGTGAACTTGTCGAGACCGCCTCCATCCCCACCTTTGCTGTCGAGGGCTTGTCCTATCCGGTTAAGCTCAGCTACATCCTGCGCGAGTCCGGCCTGTGCAAGAGCGCTGCCGAGGCCCGTCGGCAGATTCAAGGGGGCGCTGTGCGGCTGGACGGTCAAAAGGTGGAGGATCCCAACCTGGAGTTTGCCAACGCTTCGGAGCTAGCGGGGCGGGTTTTGCAGGTGGGCAAAAAGGCTTTCCGGCGGCTGGTGGTGGGTAATTCCCTCACCGAGCACGGGCAGGCTTGAAGCCAAGGCCAGGTTTTTTGAAGGGTGGTGAAGTCGGGAGAGTTGTTGAGAAAACCGACTCTGGCCTGGATCAGCTTGATCTGGCCTCGGCCAATGCCTCAGTGAGCTTTTGTCTTACCAGCTCTTGGGCTTGCAAAATATTGGGATCTGCTGCCCATTCTGGCGCTTCCCTGACCGGGTCATCTTCGGAAGTAAACTCCAAATCATAAACCTCGCTGCGGTAGATGGGGCTGAAGCATTCCCAAGCCCGCAAACTGTAGAAGTAGGGAAATAGCCGCACGATGCAATCGATATCCAAAGCCTCGGCAAAGCGGCGAAAAGCCTCTTCTTCTGAGACCGGAAAAGGCGCATAGTGCTCGGAGACAAACCACTTCAAAAACTTGCGGGCCTCTGGAACAATTTGCTCAGGGGCCATGGATTCCAGCACTGCCGCGTTGAAGCAGTTAACCAAAAGGTGCTCCAGCAGCACGGCGTTGTACTCGGCAAAGCAGGTTTGCTCGCGGCTTTCCACTGGCTGCCAGGGCATGTTGCCGTTGGCGGCAATAAATAGGTGCACCAGGTCGTGGGAAGGGTTGGTTTGAATAAAGCCATGTCCCTCTAGTTTGGCGCCGTCGCAGCTAAAGAGCTGGAATTGAGGGCTCCAGTAGAACTTCAGTTGCTTTGCCGCCATGCTCTAGCCGTCCTCTTGTCCAATGACGGGATCCCTTCACCTGAATTGACAAGCTGTTATGCACTATAGGCCATGGAAGAAAGCGCTGGCCTCATTTGACGATCAGCCGGAGATCAAGCTCTCCATCATTGGCAAAGTCGGAGCCGCCTTCGCACAAGACAGACTTCAGCCCCCCTATTAGGATCCAAGCGGCTGGTCGAGCTAGAGTCAGCTGAGCCTACTTCCGCCGCTGCCGCTACGAGGCAAGGGCTCTGACCACGCAGCGCTTGCCGCCGGCGAGGGTAGAATGCCAGGCTGAGAGCAAAAGCAGCATTGGCAATGGGTGAAGACATGACACAGCGTGCTCAGCAGGGATCCCCAGTTGGCGGCAGGGCCGAGCGGTGGGAGGGGGGGAGGAAATCGCTCCGGCTGGTTTTGGCCGCTGTATTGCTTTGGGCGGTTTGGCTGGGTGGGATCCCGGCGCTGGCGCTGCCCCAAGGGGATGCCATTACCGATCCGCGTACTCTCTTGCGGCGGGCCCTGCCCATCCAGGACAGTCGGATTTGGGAAATCGATGAAGCCATTACCAAGATCGAGGCGGACCTGAAGTACAACCGCTGGTCAGCCGTGCGGGGGGATGTGCGCCAGGTGGAGCGGCTTCTGGACCGCTATACGGATCCCCTGCTGGCGGAGTTGCCCCCTGAGCAAGCTGCTGCCGCCTCTGAAGAAATTGCCGCTCTGCGGCAGGAGTTGCAAACCATCAACCAGGCCACGGAGCGCAAACCCAAGGGCAAAGAAGAGGCTCGCGCCGCCTACGACCGTCTGGTGGACAAACTGGGATCCCTGGAGAGCAAGTGGGTGGGGGCTTTCCCCTACGAGATCCCGCAGGAGTATGCCGACAAGCCTCAGCTCCTGGGCCGAGCAGAAGTGGAGCTGAACACCACCGCTGGGCGTATGGTGATCACCCTCGATGGCTATAGTGCTCCAATCACTGCCGGCAACTTCGCTGACTTGGTGCAGCGGGGCTTCTACGATGGCCTGACCTTTGATCGAGTGGAGAAATTCTTCCTTGTGCAAGCCGGGGATCCTCCTGGCCCTGCCGACGGCTATGTGGATCCGGCCACGGGCAAAGTTCGCACCATTCCTCTGGAGATTCGCGCCAAAGGTGAATTAATGCCCCGCTACGGCCAGACTTTTGAGCAACTGGGCCTCTGGGATGTGGAGCCGGCTTTGCCTTTTTCTGCCGAGGGAACAGTGGCTATGGCTCGCTATCTAGAGGATCCCAACAGCGCCTCTTCTCAGTTCTTCATCTTCATGGCCGAGCCGGATCTCACCCCCGCCGGCCTCAACCTCATGGATGGCCGCTACGCTGTGTTTGGGTATGTTACTGAAGGCACCGAGGTGCTGCGCAAAATTAAGCTGGGGGATCGCATTCTAAGCGCCCGCATCATCTCGGGCAAAGAAAACCTCAAAAATGCCTAAAGCCGTTTCCGCAAGCGAGGGGAATCCCCAAGAGGCAGTATGATCGGTAGGGCTGGCAAGCCCCAGCTTGCAGGATGCCCTTGCCTAGGAGACAGGGGGAAGCGACTGTGAGGTACTTCAGCAGGCAAGTCCGTCGGGGTCAATCCTCGCTAGGGCAGGAGCGCTGGGCTCTTGTCGAGGCCCGCCTTGAGCAACTGCTTAGAGCCGCTGAAGCCAACTTGCAGGCCAATGCCGAGTTGCGCCAACAGCAAGAGAAGCTGCAGCGCCAACTGGAGGCCGAGTGCCGCCAAAGCCAAGCTCTGCGCGACGCCATCGTTGACCTGCGCGCTAGCGTCATGGAGCTGCGGGAGGGACAGGCCTTCTGGCAAAGCCAGGTAGACGATCTGCGCACCTGCCTGCGGGATCTGCTCAAAGAACACAGTGAGCTGGTGCAGATCATTGCCCAGCAGCAGCACATTCTCAAGGATTGTAAGGAAGTCATCCGCGCCATTCTGGAACACATGCGGGACGACCATCGCGACTTTCGCTCTGCCCTCAACATCTTGCTGGAGGAACTGCACCAGACCGTGCGCTGCTTAGTTCTCCAGTCAGGTGGCTCCCTTCCCAAATCTGCCCGCCATCCTGAAGCGCCAGAGGTCGATCCCGCCGCCGACAAAACCTCTTTGGCCTAGCGCCCTTCTGCAACGGCTAGAGCGGACAGAGCAGGTGCAACTCCCTAAGCCGTTCCCCCCTGACTACCAGTGCTACGCTTGTTCTGCCTTCAGCTCAGCCTTGGAAAGAATCTGGGTTCGCCGGGGATCGCCGAAGGTTTTCTTCAGGTGGCGCAGCTCTTTCTTCAAATAGTTCAAAAGCTTGCGGCGGTCACTCAGGAGCCCCTGCAATTCTTTGATGCGGGCCTGTAGCTGGGACTGCTCTTGCTGCAACCGTTCCCGTTCCAAGGCCGTCAGGCGGCGCAGAGGCATGGCTAAGATGGTCTCCGCCTGCTGAGGGGTACAACCCAAGCGGGCCTGCAGTTGGGCTTTGGCGGTGGCGCCATCGGATGCTTGCTGCAGCAGTTCGATCACCCCCTGCAGATTGGCCAGGGCCAGCACCATCCCCGCCACTTCTTCTACCTTGCGCTGTAGCTGCTGCAGTTCGGCGCGGAACAGGCGGTTGAGGGTGGCTTCGCGAAACTGTAAAAAATGCTGCAAGATTTGCTTCAGGTTAAGCTGCTGCGGCTTGCCATCCACCAAGGCCAGCAGGATTACCCCAAAGTTGCTCTGCAAAGGGGTCAGCTCATAGAGCTGCTGCAAAACCTCCTGGGGATTGGCCTCCCGCTTAAGCTCCACCACCACGCGAATGCCTTTGCGATCCGACTCATCCCGCAAGTCGGCAATGCCGCTGAGACGACCCTGGGCAACCAGCTCTGCCACTTTCTCAATCCAGGCGGCTTTGTTCACCTGGTAGGGAAACTCGGTGATGACCAGGGCGGGCCGCCGGTGGCGTCCTTTGCCCGGCTGAGCCTCCTCAAAGTGGGCCACTCCCCGCAGGGTGATGGAGCCACGCCCGCTGAGATAGGCTTCGCGGATCCCTTGGCTGTCGACAATCTGGCCGCCGGTGGGAAAGTCCGGCCCCGGGATCCAGCGCAACAGCTCCTCGGCGCTGAGGTTGGGACGGTCAATCAGAGCCAGCAGGCCGTCCACCACTTCTCCCAAGTTGTGGGGCGGAATACTGGTGGCCATGCCTACGGCGATCCCGGAAGCGCCATTGAGGAGCAAGATGGGCAGGCGGGCTGGCAAAACGGTCGGCTCGATGTGGGATCCGTCGAAATTGGGGGCAAAATCGACGACCTCTTCCGAGAGCTGCTCCAGAAGCACTCTGTGGCTCAGGGTCGACAGTCGGCACTCTGTGTAGCGCATGGCTGCCGGCGGGTCGTTGTCCACCGAACCGAAGTTGCCGTGTCCCGCCACCAGGGGATAGCGGCTGGAAAAGTCTTGGGCCATGCGCACCAGCGCGTCATAAACTGCCTGATCCCCGTGCGGGTGGTATTTCCCCAGCACCTCCCCCACCACCCGAGCGCATTTGCGGTAGGGGCGATCCGGCGTCAGGCCCAGCTCGTGCATGGCGTAGAGGATGCGGCGATGGACTGGCTTGAGGCCATCCCGCACATCTGGCAAGGCCCGCCCCACGATCACGCTCATGGCGTATTCTAGGTAGGAGCGCTGCATCTCCTCCCGCAAATCGGTTGCAATCACCCGCCCTGGACGGGATCCCGGTAGTTGCCGAGTCATGACCCAGCGGAGCCTCTAGCGCTGTTTCGTCTCCAGAAAGTGCCCTGCAGGGAATGCTAGCCTAGCCTGTGAGAGCTGGCGTCCAGATGGCAAGGGAGTGGCAGAGCTATGCAGCCCAAGACCCTTGGGTCGGCCCTAAAATTGATGGTAGCTGCTGCTGCTATTAGCGCCGCCATCAAATACGGTGGCCCCTACCTGGCCTTGCCGAAGACTTTGCCGGTAATGGTCACCATGATTGCTTCCCCTGCTGTGGTTATGGCCGCCCTTCTGTGGCGCTGGCAACAGCGCTCTTCCCTCTCCCCAACCCTTACCCAAGACCTTCAGGGCTCGCCACCAACGGCAGGGCTTAAAGACCTGGACTGACCTTCCCCCTAGCGGAGACAAACGATAGGCCGGATCGCTACTGCTGGGTAAGGCGCAGGGTTACTGTCGGGCTAGTTTGGCTGCCAGAAGTAGCCGTGAGGTTGACCGGATACACCGTGCCGGCGGCCGGAATGGGGGGTCGGACGGTGATGGTAAAACGGCCCTGCCTATCGGCCTGGACAGTTTGGTTCATCACCGTCTGCTGAGCGCTGAGAATGCCCCCCACTGAAGTTGAGGCCGTTACCGTTACCCGCACTGAAGCATTGGGAGCCGTAGTGCCTTGCAGCGTAAAGGAAGGGCCGGCAACCCGATCCCCGTCCCGCAAGTTAGTAATCTGGGGCACTAGGCTGGGGACAGGGGCAGTTGCGGAAACTTCTTGGGCGGCAAGACGCTGGATACCGCCGCCAGCCCCCTCGATCAAGCGAGCTGGCTGTTCTGCAGTCATAAAGCGCACCTGGCCGTTGTTTTCCAAACGCGCAATGACGATCCCTTCGCGAGTAGCATCTTTCGGTTCAACGAGGACGTTGACCACGTAAGTGCCGCTGGAAACTTCCCGGGCCTGTAGAGTTTGCACCTGCCGTCCATCCTGAACGAGGTAAACGGTTACTCGGCTAGAGGGAGTGCCTTTAACGGTTACCAGCAAGATCTCGCCTGCTGACAGGGGGCGATGGCCGGCGTTGTGATCTACTAGATCAATGGAGGCACGGACAGGGCTGCCCACCGTAAAGCTCCAGGTGACGCGGCGGGTCACTCCCTGGGTGTTGGTGAACTCCAGCAAGACTTCGTGACGCCCTGACGGCAGGGGCTGAGGGGGACGGTAGGTAAAGAAATCGCGCGTGATCACTGCTTCCGAGGTAACCTCTCTGCCATTCAGGAAAACCCTCACCGTTTCCGGGCGTACGCTGACCCCATTTTGGCTGCGAAAAGAAGCCGAGATTGGAGAGGTAGGCTCAACATCGGTGGCCGCCTGAGCCGGGCTGGGATCCGTAACTTGCTGGGCCTTTGCTGGCAAGCTTGCCAACCCCACAATCGCCGCGCCAGCCACCAGAACCCTGCGAAACCGGGGACACCACTGATTGCTCATGAGACCGTCCAAAGGAAAAGTTGAGTTGGGGCAGCTTTACCCCTGCCTAGCCAGAAGCTGGATCCCAGCCTCCTCTCTGCATCCTGTTCCAGCTGGCAACCTCTGTCAATACACTTGAGCCTCTGGGGGGCTTTGCTCTCTGGAGATGCAGGGATTCCCACCAACATCAATTGACAAAGATGGCGCCTGTCTCTTGCAGGTCTAGGCAGTGATCGCCCGAAACGTCGTTGACTAGGCGCACCTCCACGGTGATGACATTCGCGGGATCCACACTCACCTGGTAGCCCACCGGCCCCAACATGGGTGTGTTGATGGCCAGGCAGTTGGGGAGGGTCGGGCTGCTCAAGCGCAGCGTTTCGCCCGGCTGCAGTTCCGAGATACCCTGGCGCGGATCGGTAAAGCCGTATTCCAAAGGCAGGCCAGTGCGGTTGCGGACTACCACCTCAACAGGTGGGGTGGGGTTGAAGCGAGCCACTGGCCGGCCAAAGACCGCTTGATCCACACCCACTGGCAGGCGCGGCAGCGGCACCGTTTGGAGGGCAGGCTGAGCGGCAACCCAGGGGGATCCCTGGAGCAGCATTCCACTGATCCCGCCAGCCAATAGAGCTGCTACCCTCCCACCCTTGCTTTTGCCTAGCTTTGAGGCGCTCATACGCTACAGGCTAGGGATCCCTGCTGGGCGTATCAAGGGTTAGCCTAGGAGACGACGGGCAGTATTGAGCACATTCTCCACCGTGAAGCCAAACTTCTCCATACACACGGGGCCAGGGGCAGAAGCGCCGAAGCGGTCAATGCCAATGGCTACCCCCTCAAAACCCAGGTACTTGTGCCAGCCAAAGGTGGAGCCCGCCTCGATGGAGATGCGCTTAGTAACGCTGGGGGGTAAGACAGAGTCACGGTAACTCTGAGGCTGGGCCTCAAACAGCTCCATGCAGGGCATGGAGACCACCCGCACCGCCCGGCCTTCCTGCTTCAGTTGGGCAGCAGCCTTCACCGCCAGCTCCAGCTCTGAGCCGGTGGCGATCAAGATTAGCTCCGGGTTGGGGGCATCCACCACCACGTAGGCTCCCTTGGCCACTCCCTCCACGGAGGTACCTTCCACGGGATTGACCGCCTGCCGGGTAAACACCAGCACCGAGGGGGTGGACTTGGACTCGAGGGCTACTTGGTAGGCTCCTACCGTCTCGCGAGCATCAGCAGGGCGGATGACGTAGAGGTTGGGGATAGCCCGCAGGGAGGCCAGCGTCTCAATAGGCTGGTGGGTGGGGCCGTCCTCTCCCAGGGCAATGGAGTCGTGGGTCATCACATGGAGCACCCGCGCCCGCGAGAGGGCCGACAAGCGAATGGCCGGCCGCATGTAGTCGCTGAAAACCAAGAAGGTGGCGTCGTAGGGGATAAGGCCGCCGTGCAGGGCCATGCCGTTGGCGATAGCTCCCATAGCGTGTTCCCGGACTCCAAAGCGGAAGTTGCGCCCGTGGTAGGAGCCGGCCTGAAATTCTGGGATCCCCTTCAAGTAAGTCATGTTGGAGTGGGCCAGATCGGCAGATCCGCCCAGCAGCTCAGGTACCGCCTTGGCCAAGGCGTTAAGGCAAAGACCTGAGAGATTGCGGGTGGACTCCCTGCCGATTTCGGCAATTGGCGCTAGGGCTTCTTTCCAGCCCACAGGCAGCTCCCCCGCCATGATCCGTTTAAACTCAGCAGCCTCTTCTGGGTAGGCCTTCTCGTAGGCGGCAAAGCGCTCGTTCCACTCGGCCTCGGCCCTGGCCCCTCTTTCAATGGCCTGGCGGAAGTGAGCCAGCACTTCGTCGGGAATGTAAAACTCAGGCTCCAGCGGCCAGCCCAGGTTTTGCTTGGTGAGCTTCACCTCCTCTGGCCCCAGCGGTGCTCCGTGGACGCTCTCAGTGCCAGCTTTGTTGGGGGAGCCGTAGCCAATGGTGGTCTCGACAATGATCAGGGAAGGCTTGTCGGTAACTTCTTTGGCCTCCTGGATAGCGTCGGCGATCCCTTTCAGGTCGTGGTTGCCGTCCTCCACTTTTTGCACATGCCAGCCGTAGGCCTCGTAGCGTTTGCCCACATCTTCGGTAAAGGTAATTTCCGTCCTGCCATCGATGGAGATGTGGTTGCTGTCGTAGAG
Source organism: Synechococcus sp. R65.1 (assembly GCF_047461755.1). Lineage (NCBI taxonomy): Bacteria > Bacillati > Cyanobacteriota > Cyanophyceae > Synechococcales > Synechococcaceae > Synechococcus > Synechococcus sp. R65.1. Next base: position 75,242 of record NZ_JANSHU010000006.1, read on the forward strand.
CATGATCAGCTTGCCCAGTTTGAGGTGGCCAGCTAGGGAAGCCGCTTCCGAGGCCACCCCCTCCATGTTGCAGCCGTCGCCCAGGATCACGTAGGTGTAGTGGTCAACAATCGTGTGGCCAGGCTTGTTAAAGCGGGCCGCAAGGTGAGCTTCAGCAATGGCCAGCCCTACTGCATTGGCCACCCCCTGCCCCAGAGGGCCCGTAGTCACCTCCACGCCAGGGGTTTCAAAGTTTTCCGGGTGGCCGGGGGTTTTGGATCCCCACTGGCGAAACTGCTTGAGATCTTCAAGACTGACGTCAAAGCCGGTCAGATGTAGCAGAGCATACAGCAGCATGCAGCCGTGGCCTGCCGAGAGGACAAAGCGATCCCGATCCACCCACTTGGGGTTGCGGGGGTTGAACTTCAGAAACTGCTGCCAAAGCACATAGGCCATGGGTGCTGCCCCCATCGGCAGGCCAGGGTGGCCGGAGTTGGCCTTCTGAACAGCATCCACCGCCAAAAAACGAATGGTGTTGATGGCAAGTTGTTCCAGAGAGGGAGGAGCAGCAACAACCATGTGGGATCCCTATCGCTCGACACTCGCTTTCCAGTATGCCTTGGTACTCCCGCCAACCAAAGCAGGGAATACCTATGAAAAGGTTTGCAAAGGCGCTACCTGCCCCCGCTTTGGCCCCCTCAGCAAGCTGCACCGCCTTGGCAATCGCGTAGCGGGACGAAGCCCTTGGCTTCGTATCGGCCAACCCTAGTCTAGTACAAGTTGGTAATCAAAGTGCTTGCGGGCTTTTGCCCTGCCCTCAAGGCGGATAAGCTAAGAGATACACGAGTTGCCGTTGGTGGCTAGTTGGAGGGTTTTCTTTGAGTGCCGTTGCTTCCCCTAGTGGCAAACCAGCCTGGCTGCGGGCCAAGGCACCTCAGCGGGTAGGCTCCGTCAAACAGCTGCTGCGGGACTTAGGTCTGAACACCGTCTGCGAAGAGGCCTCTTGTCCCAACCTAGGAGAGTGCTTTGCCAACGGCACCGCCACCTTCTTAATCATGGGCCCAGCCTGCACCCGCGCCTGCCCCTACTGCGATATCGACTTCACCAAGCGCCCTTTGCCTTTGGATCCCACCGAGCCGCTGCGAGTGGCAGAGGCTGTGCAACGGCTGGGGTTGCGTCATGCCGTGATTACCTCCGTCAACCGGGACGATCTCCCCGATGGGGGAGCCAGCCAGTTTGTTGCCTGCATTACCGAAATCCGCCGCCGCATGCCCCAGACAACCATCGAGGTCTTGATCCCGGACTTGTGCGGCAACTGGCAGGCCTTGGAGCAGATTCTCGCTGCCCGCCCCACGGTGCTTAACCACAACACCGAAACCGTGCCCCGCCTCTACCGGCGGGTGCGCCCCCAGGGGAACTACGAGCGCTCCCTTAAGCTGCTAGAATTGGCGCGGCAGTGGGATCCTGGCCTTTACACCAAGTCGGGGGTAATGCTGGGGCTAGGAGAAACTGCGGCAGAGATTTTGCAGGTGATGCAGGATCTCCGCCGGGTAGGCTGCGACATCCTCACTCTTGGGCAATACCTGGCGCCCAGCCCCAAGCACCTGCCGGTGGAGCGCTACGTGCCCCCAGAGGAGTTCGACCACTGGCGACGGGTGGGGGAAGAGCTGGGCTTTTTGCAGGTGGTGTCCTCCCCGCTTACCCGCAGCTCCTACCATGCCGAGGCTGTCCAAGAGCTGATGCAGCGCTTTCCCCGACAAGGAACTGTAGGCCCAGGGAGGGATTTTCTACGCTAGGGGGATGCGGTAGGATTGAATTGAAATGAAGAGATAGGAGGGGCAGGCGGCCGCGTCCTCGCTGTCGCCACTAGACAGCAGGATGAGGAAAGTCCGGGCTTTCAGAAGAACACACCGCTGGGGAAAGCCCAGTGCGGGAAACCGCGAGGATAGTGCCACAGAAACATACCGCCGATGGCTGGGAGTCCAGCACAGGTAAGGGTGCAAAGGTGGGGTAAGAGCCCACCAGCAGCGTCGTGAGGCGCTGGCTCGGTAAACCCCGGTGGAAAGCAAGGCCGCAGCCGCAGGACTATGGCTGTTCTTCGCCCCTGTCGGCTGCACCGAGGTCACGGTACTCAGCCAAGTGGTTGGGGAAGGGTGGTCTCGGTGGTGGTGAGCCGCTAGAGGGTGATGGCAACATCACTCCCAGAGAGATGGCCGCCAGTGGGGGCTGCTCTTCGGAGTACCCCACTACAGAACCCGGCTTACAACCTCCTCATCTCTTCTCTTTTTTTAGGTTTCCTTCATCCCCCTCAAGGCCGCCATCCACAGCTTTACACAGATATCGAGAAGAGAGGCGGCGCTGATGTCATTTTCAGAAGTGCCTTTGTCCCCTGGATTAGAGGAGGGCTGGTTACCGTCGTCGGCAGGCAAGCCAGCGGTAACGGCCAACACAGCTGTCCCCAGAATCATCAGGTGGAGAACCCCAGCAGCTGCGTGAAGGTGCTCCGGGTCAATTGCCTGGAGTTCGGGGCTGGGGATCTGCTGCAGGTAGCCGGCTAGCTGCTCTTGGGCCTGCAGGAAGCCTGCTCTCAAGGCGCGGCGATGCTCCTCGGAGTAGAAGCCTGCTTCTCCCACCAATGAGCGCACCAGCTCAGGGTTATTGGCTAGAGCCTGGAAGCAGGTTTGGACATAGCGCAGGAGAATGGCTTGCAGCTCAGAGCTCTGGAAGGTGGCAGGAGCCGCCGGCAGGGGTAAGTCGGCAATCCCGGAGAAAACTCCCAGCTCACCGAATACGGCTAGGAGGAGTCCCTGCTTGCTGCCAAAGTGGCGAAACAGGGTTACTTCGTGAACCCCCGCCAAGTCTGCAATTTGGCGGGTGGTAGTCTGGGCAATGCCCTGTCGGACGAATAGCTCTCGAGCTGCCTTTAGCAGCCTTTGCCGGGAAGAAGGACGTGCCATGGTAGGGGATGGGGTAAGGAGCCAAGAGAAGATCCTGAAGACGAGAAGCAATCTGCAAGTATCGCTTGCACTTGGGGTGAAATATCGTTAAGCTTAACCTCAGGCCAGATGACATCGTCTGCTCTGTTGCCCTCTTGCTGCTGTCCGCCTACCTTGCTAAAACTTGCCCTGGCAAGGGTGGGGAAGGCACACTGCGTTTCCTAGTGCTGGGGGCGACAACTGTGCAGGGAGCGATTGGACTCTGCGCCACTTTACTTCTCTACCTTGAGGTTTATCTAGTTCATGGCAATCTCTCTTTCCCCCAAGTCCTTGGGCAACTCCGACGGCTCCGCATCCCAAAAGTCTTTCCGCTTTGCTTGGGAATTCGCTCTTTTTTTCCTAGTTCTCCACGCCATTGCTTTGGTGGGCGGCATTCTTTTCTTCTCTTGGCCTGCCTTGGGAGTGGCCCTATTTTTCCACTGGTGTTTTGGCAGCTTGGGGATTTGTTTGGGTTATCACCGCCTTCTCAGCCATCGCAGCTTTCAAGTGCCTAAGTGGCTGGAATACGTCTTTGCTACGCTCGGTACTCTGGCTCTTCAAGGAGGGCCAATCTTTTGGGTAGGTGGCCATCGCCAGCATCACGCATTTACTGAGGATGAGGAAAAGGATCCCTACTCGGCCCGCAAAGGCTTTTGGTGGAGCCACATGCTTTGGCTAATCTACCAGCGGGAAGAATTTTTCAACCCTGAGAAGTATTTTGCCTTTGCACCCGACTTGGCTCGGGATCCCTTTTACCGCTGGCTGGACAAATATGGGTTGCTGCTGCAACTGCCGCTAGCTGCCGTGCTCTATCTGTGGGGAGGTTGGTCGTTCGTTATCTACGGCATTTTTGTACGGACGGTGCTGCTGCTGCACTGCACCTGGCTGATCAATTCGGCCAGTCACTTTTGGGGCTATCGAACTTTCGAGAGCAACGACAATGCCCGCAACCTTTGGTGGGCTGCCCTTTTGACCTACGGCGAAGGCTGGCATAATAACCACCACGCTGATCCAAAGTGTGTAAAAGCAGGCTTGCGTTGGTGGGAAATTGACATGACCTACTGGGTCATTTGGGTGCTGGCGCAGCTAGGCTTGGCCCGTAAGTTGCACCTACCAGCTCAAAGCCAGTAACCCTCCGAGGCACTCCTGCCCCAGAACTTTCCCAGCTAAAAATAGGCCAGGGATCCCTTTCTGGGATCCCTGTTCGGCAAGCAGAGGAAACTAGTCCTCTAGAGGGCTATACTGCCATGAGCCGTAGTGGTCAAGGATACGCTGAATTTGCTCTATATCAGCCTCTGGCCCTTGGTAAATGTGCAGCGCCTCTATTTGGCTAGCGGAGTAGTTAAAGCTAGGATCTTTTTTCCATTCCAGCTGTGTTTCTACCCCGGGAACACAAGCCAAGTGGGCAGCTAGCTCCCGATAAACCATCAGGGGCATAGAAGGGTAGCGAACGGCGTAGCGTTTCAGTCCAGCCGGAATCACAGGGTTACCTTACGGGGTCTTTGCTTAGCTCTGCTTCCTTATTTGTTGGATAACACAGTCTGGCCACAGGGATAAGAGGGGGGAAATACTTTCTGGCGAACATCCTCAGCAAAAGCTTCCACTGCTTCCCGGATTACCTGTCTTAAGTTGGCGTAGGCCTTAGCGAAAGGTGGGATCCGCTCGCTTAGGCCTAGGAGGTCATGGGTGACGAGGATCTGGCCATCACAGCCTGGGCCAGCCCCAATTCCCAAGGTTGGAATCCGGAGTTGCTGGGTAATTTGGGCAGCTAAGTCCGCCGGCATGTGTTCTAGAACTAGAGCAAAAGCCCCGGCTTGCTCTAGGTTTAAAGCTTCCTGGCGCAGCCGCTCCGCCTCTTCCGGCGTTTTCCCTTGCTGGCGGTAGCCCCCCAGCTGGTGTTTGGCCTGGGGCGTGAGGCCGATGTGGCCTAGAACGGGGATCCCTCGCTGCACCAGAAAGGCCACCGTCTCAACCATGGCCGGGTAGCCCCCTTCCAGCTTCACTCCATTTACCCCCGCCTCCTTCATCAGCCGTCCTGCCGAGAAGAGGGCCTGTTCTTTGCAGACTTGGTAGCTCAAGAAAGGCAAGTCGGCCACCAAAAAGGCCCGTTCTACGCCGCGGCGCACCGCCTGGGCATGGTGGATCATCTGCTCCAGGGTCAAGGGCAGGGTGCTGCTATGGCCCAGGCTGGTCATAGCCAGGCTATCGCCCACCAGGATTAGGTCAATCCCAGCCTGATCCAAAATCTGGGCTGTGACGTAGTCGGCAGCTGTGAGGGCCACCAGCGGTTGACCGGTCTGCTTAGCCTGGCGGAAGTGGTGAATGGAGAGGGCAGCCATACTTCCTATGATCTCATCGAGTCGCATCCTCCGCATTCTGGGGGCGAGGATCCGGTCAGGATAGCCCGTTTGCCGCTAAGATAGTAAAGCGCTATGCAAACTGGAAGGGTGACAGAGTGGTTGATTGTGGCGCTCTCGAAAAGCGTTGTGGCCGCAAGGCCACCGTGGGTTCGAATCCCACCCCTTCCGTGTTCACGGCTCCTGCGTTACAGGCTCAACTGCATCCCCTCATCCAGCGCCTCTCGGAGGCGATTTTAGAGCTATGGGGATCCCACTTTGCCCTGGCCCCTTACGACCTGCCAGAGGATCTGAGCTACGTGGAGGGCCGCCTAGAGGGCGAAAAACTGCAGATTGAAAACCGCTGCTACCAGGGGGGGCCCTTCCGCAAGCTGCACCTGGAGCTGGCCCGGGCTGGCCAAAGCCTGGATATCCTCCACTGTGTTATGTTTCCACAGCCGCAGTACCCGCTGCCCCTGTTTGGCTGTGACATTGTGGCTGGTCGCGGCCAGGTGAGCGCCGCCATCGTCGATCTCTCACCGGTCACTCCCACTTTGCCGGATCCCTACATCCGGGAGCTGGAAGCTGTAGGAGCTCATTTAGCCCCTTTCCAACACCGGCGCCAGTTGCCACCTTGGGGCACGATTTTTTCCCCCTACTGCCTATTCATACGTCCTAGCGATGCAGCAGAGGCCGAGCGCTTTTTGCACTTTGCTTGCCGTTACCTGGAGATTCACTGCCACCTGGCGCAACAGATCTCCCCGCAGACGGATCCCCAGCAGATCCTGCTCCACTACCAAGGGCAGCAGCGCTACTGCAGCCAACAACAGCAGAACGACCGCACCCGCCGTGTTTTGGAAAAAGCCTTTGGCGCCGCCTGGGCTGAGCGTTACCTGAGCACCGTCCTTTTCGATTCGCCTCCCAATCCTGTGCAGATCTAGACGGGATCCCCCTGCAGCCGCTGCTGGATGTTCAGGGCCAATTTTTGCCTCAGGAATTCCGGCATGGTTAGAGTTGAGTCGGGACCTAGCAAGTAGAAAATAAAGCGCGCTCGGTTGCGGCGAAACATCAAATTGAGGTTAACAACGGTTAAATCCTCCTGCGCCAGGGCCCTCATCACCCGGTAAAACACGCCCAGTTGGTTGTCTACATCCACCAACAGCGTGGGCAGGTGAAACACTGGGTCAAAGTAAAAAGAAACCTGTACGTCTTTCAGGCTGGCTTTGAGATCGAACTCCAGCGCCAGGGTTTCGTGAACAGGAAACACCCCGGCCAGACACTCGTGAATGGCTCGCTCTAGGTTGAGCTTGGCTTGAGAGGAAAGGCTGTGGCCATCACGGGAGACCGTGAGGCGGATAAATACCAAGTGGGGCGAGTAGATCTGCCCGTAGAGATGGATGCCGTGCAGCGAAAGCTTGAAGGCCGTCAGCACCCCAAATAGGTCGCTGAGCAGAGAAGGCCGGTTGCGATAGGCTAGACAAACCACCGTCTTGCCCCGCTCGTCCTGCATCTGCACCACTGCCCTACGGGTTTGATAAAGGGCATAGGCCAGACGCAAGTTTTGCACCTGGATCTCACTGCTAACAAACTGGCTGTAAAAAGGTGGAAAACTCTCGTTGAAGCGCCGCATCAGAGCGGTTCGGGTCAGCGGGATCGAGTTCTTGGCAGGGCCGACCCTGGGCAAAGGGGGAGCCTCAGCCCCACTTTCCCCAGCCATCTCGAGGGAGGGTGGAGTGTCTTGTTCTGCTGACTGCTCAGCTGCCATCTCTCTCACCCCTTCCGCTCGACAAAGCACAACCCGACTCCACTCACCCGCACGGAGCTTTCAGGGGAGGCAAAGCGCGCGTCCAATTAAACTCTATCTCACGGGATCAAGGAGGGCATCAAAAACCCCCCAGCAGGGGGAGCTGCAGGGCAGCGGGTGATCCTAAATTAGAACAAGAACTGGTTTGGCCAAGCCAACGGCATCCCTTTGGCAGCCTTTTTGTTTTCCCGTTCAAGAACTCCCGCCGTGAGCAGGACTGTTGCCGATCCCTCCTCGCGTTCCTCTGCCCAGGTGCCGGATCCGGGTGGAGCCTGGTGGGATCTCCACATCCTCGCCTCCCCTGTGCAGGAAGACCAGATCTTCTGGCGGCTGGAGAGCTTTGGCTGTCAGGGCATGGCCAGCCAGGCTTATGGCGAAGACCAAATTAGCATTCACGCCTATTTGCCCTGCTTCCGCGCCACTCTTTTGGACTTGGCGGCTCTGGCGCTGCGCCTGCGGCAAGATGCCCTCGTGGCCGGCCAGCCCCTTCCCAAGCTGCACTGGGAACGAATGGAAGCAGAGGATTGGAGCAACAGTTGGAAGCAACACTGGCGGCCTGAGCCAGTGGGAGAGAGGCTGCTCATCTGTCCAGCCTGGCTGGATCCACCCCCTCACCCTGGCCGTCTCCTGCTGCAGCTGGATCCGGGCATGGCCTTTGGCACAGGCACCCATCCGACCACCCAGCTTTGCCTGGAAGCCCTGGAGATGCGCCTAGGAGCGGGTACAGAGGGGGTGACGGTAGCCGATGTGGGCTGCGGTTCGGGCATTCTGTCGGTGGCGGCAGCCCTCTTAGGGGCCAAGCGGGTTTATGCTGTGGATGTTGACCCGCTGGCGGTGCAGGCAGCACTCCACAATCGCGACCTCAATGGCCTTACAGACCGGATCGAGGTGGCTCAGGGCAGTCTGGAACGCATTCCGGAGATGGTGGATGGACTGGTGTGCAACATTCTGACCGACGTGATCCTGGATATGATCCCGGGGTTTGGCCTAGTGGTGAAGAAAGGGGGCTGGCTTATCCTCAGCGGCATTCTCCTCGAGCAGGCCAGGTTGGTTACGGAGATGTTGGAGGCCAACGAGTGGTTGGTTGCAGCCCTTTGGCGACGGGGGGAGTGGTGCTGTCTGAACGCACGCGCTCTCTAAGTTCCCTGCCCCGCCTAGCTATCGACCCGGCCCAGCGGGATCCCACCGGTGGGATCTATTTAACCAGCCCGCAGCGGCACTACCTGCAGCGGGTGCACCGCCTTCGGGGGGGGGATCCCTTTTTGGTTTTGGACGGCTCCGGCAAGCTGTGGCTGGCCCATTGGCAGCCCCAGAAATGCCAAATTGTGGCTGAGGTAGAGGCCCCGCCGCGGGAATTGCCCGTTTACCTGCATCTGGGCTTAGCAGTGGTCAAGGGGCCGGGATTTGACGAGGTGTTTCGCCAGGTTACCGAGCTGGGGGTAGCGCGCATTACCCCTCTGCTGACGGAGCGCAGCGTGGTGGAGCCGGGATCGGGGCGGCAGGAACGCTGGCAAAAAATTGTGCGGGAGGCAACAGAACAGTGTGAGCGGCTGCACTGGCCTCAAATTGACCTGCCTACTTCCTGGAGCCGCTGGCTGGCTGAGCTCAAGGCCAACTGGTGGGGCATAGCGGTTGCCCGCCAAAACGCCCCCCCGCTGCTGCAAGTCCTGCCGCCTCTAAGGGGTGCCGTCGTGGCGCTGGCTATTGGCCCAGAAGGTGGCTGGACAGAGACGGAGCGCCGCCAAGCGGAAGCCCACGGCGGAGTGCCTGTTTCTTTGGGCCCTACGATCCTGCGATCCACCACCGCGGCGGTGGCCGCTGCCAGCCAAGTTGCCGCTTTCTACGCTAGCTTGAGCCCTTGAGCCGAGGCTAGCTCTGCCCCCCGCCAGCAGGGCGATATTATGGCATTGACACGAACCCTTGCTTCCCAGGGCGGGGCTCTGGGCGAGAGGAACAGACATGGGAAAAATCCACGCGGTGCGGGGTACCCGCGACATCCTGCCTCAGGAGGTAAGGCTGTGGCAGCAGGTGGAGGCCAGTGCCCGCGAGATCTTGGGGCGGGCTAACTACCAGGAGATCCGCACCCCCATTTTGGAGCTGACGGAGCTTTTTGCCCGCAGCATCGGCAGTGCCACCGACGTGGTGGGCAAGGAGATGTTCTCCTTTAGCACCCGCGGTGAGCAGGAGGTGAGCTTGCGTCCCGAGAACACTGCTGGTGTGGTGCGGGCCTACATCCAACACGGGCTGCAGATGGCGGGCGATGTGCAGCGCCTCTGGTACTGTGGGCCGATGTTTCGCTACGAGCGTCCCCAAGCGGGGCGGCAACGCCAGTTCCATCAGTTGGGGGTGGAGCTCCTGGGCAGCCGCGATCCCCGCGCCGATGCCGAGGTTATCGCTCTGGCCTGGGATCTGCTGCGGGCGGTGGGGGCGGAAAACCTCACCCTACGGCTCAACTCCCTTGGGGATCCGCAGGACCGGCTGGCCTATCGCCAAGCCCTGGTGGACTACCTCACCCCCTTGAAGGAAGAGCTGGATCCGGACTCCCAGGAGCGTCTTGGCCGCAACCCCCTGCGCATCCTCGACAGCAAGGATCCCCACACCCGCGCCATTGTTGAGAAAGCGCCCAAGCTGCCCGATTACCTTAGCGCGGACTCACGCGCCTTCTTCGAGCAAGTGCAAGCTCATCTCAAAGCCCTAGACATTCCCTATGAGCTGGATCCCTACCTGGTGCGCGGCTTGGACTACTACACCCACACTGCTTTCGAGATCGTCTCGCCGGAATTGGGATCCCAGAGCACTGTCTGCGGGGGCGGCCGCTACGACGGTCTAGTGGAAGAGCTGGGCGGACCGCCGACCCCGGCCGTAGGCTGGGCCATCGGCATGGAGCGGCTGGTGTTGCTGCTGCAAAAGAAGCAGCTAGAGGGGGTGGCCAGGCCGCTGGACGTCTACGTGATCTCCCGCGGAGCCAAGGCAGAGGCCCAATCTCTTCAGGTTGCCCAGGCCCTGCGCCAAGCTGGTTTTTGCACCGAGCTGGATCTCAGCGGCAGCCCCTTTAGCAAGCAGTTCAAGCGGGCTAGCCGCAGCGGCGCCACTTGGGCTGTGGTCCTGGGAGATGCGGAAGCGGTGGCCGGCGAGGTGCAGCTGAAGCACTTGCCCACAGGACAGCAGCAAACCCTCCTGCAAGCTGAGCTGGTGAAGTATTTGCTCTCCCAGAGGTGACCGCACAATGCTGAGTTTTTGGGTACGGCGCAACGGACAAGAAGAATGGCAGCCAGTACCAGCCGAAGGAGCCGTTCTGGAGGAAGACACGTACACTGTCCTGGCCCATTGTCCCCAGCCCTACTTCACCATTACTGTGGAAGTTCGCCACCGCCCTTTGGCAGCAGAGGATGAACAAGCCCCAGCAGAGGCGAAGGCCTCGAAGGGAGAACTCTTGCAAACCCGTTCGGTGCGCACCAACGAGGAGGGGATTGCCATTGTCTTGCCGGCCACTCGTCTTGCCCCTGGTTCCTGGGAACTGCACTGCCGCGATGCCGACTTGATAGCTGAGCTGTTTGGCGAGAAGGAGCTGAAGAATTGTCTGCGTTTCCAGGTCGTGCCTGCCCCGGCTCAGTCAGAACCAGCAGCCGCCTTGGTGGCCCAGCCAACAGAGCCCGAATCCGCTCCTCAGCCCAAAGAGCCTGCCCCCCCACCCGAGCTGTTTTCCCTCATGCACAGCGAACTGGAGGGATCCCCTGAGGAAGTACTGGTGTTGACGGGGCGAATTGGCTGCAGCGGCGAACTGCAGGTACGGCTTTGGCAGGAGGGGAGCCCGGATCCCCTTTTCCAAGGGCGACGGCAGATTCAACTCCCAGGACAGGCGCGAACGGCAGTGTTTAGCATTCCCCTCACCCTACCCAGCCAGCCCTGGGCTCGCCCTCTGCGGGGAGAAGTGTGCCTTGCTCCCTCCTCCTGGCAGCATCCAGAGCTGCTGAGAGCCCCCTTCTCTGTTCGCTGCCGCGGCCAGGGGGAAGGGCCACCCTCTTTGCCCCAGGAAGAAGAGCCACCCATCCCTGAGGCCAGCCCTGCCTCGACCACAACCTTGCTCTCCCCCGAGCGCACCCTGCAGAAGTTGTTGCGCATCTGGCAGCGCAGCGCCTCTGGGGGAAAAGAAGCTCCCGACCCGCTTCCGCCAGAAGAACTCCCAGCCTCCCCTGCCTCCCCAGCAGAGGCTGCAGCCAAAGCTAACGCCCAACCTGGGGTGGGGACTCTTCCAACTGAGCCGCCTGGCAAAGAGGCTGTCCTGCCAGCCCAAACCGAGATCCAGCCCACCCCACCCTTAGCTGTGACTGACCAAAACCCGGAAACCCTGCCTTTGCCCCCAGGCGTGTGCCCAGCGCCCCAACTGCTGGTGCCCGAGCACCTGCGGGCAGGTGACAATTTTGACGTAGTGCTGCGTTTGCCCGCCTCGCTCAATTCTGCCAGTAGCTCGAGCGAGCAGCCTCCCTTGTGGATTAAGTTTTGGGTCAAGCATGGCCGCACCCGCTCTTTGGTGGATGGCCCTCGTTGGTTGCTGGACTTCTCCCGCAACGAGCAGGGGCAGTGGCAAGCTCTCACCCGCATGACCATCCCTCCCGGCGTCCCTGAGCTAATCTTCGAGGCTTGGGCCGTCAGCCCAGATCGCCAGCAGCAGAGCGACCGCGTGACGGAGCACCGCTCCATCTTGCCCTAGGTCAGTCTTGGACAGAGCGCACCATCAGCACTGGGCAGCCGATATGCACCCGCACGTAGTCGGAGACAGATCGTCCCAAGAGCCGATCCAAGTCGGGGATACTGCGGGCAATGCTGGGCCGGCGATCTGGGGATCCCATCACCAGCAGGTCGGCCTTGCTTTCTTCCGCCAATCGGACAATCTCGGTGCCCGGATCCCCGACCGCCGTGAACACCCGATGGCTGATTTGGCGGCTTTTGAGAGTGGCAATGGCTTTATCCAGAACCTCGTCCCGCGCTTGGGCATCGGCATCCAGTTGCACAGAGGCTAGGAAAATCTGGGCTCCCGGGATGCCGGCCACTAGATCCAGGGCCGTGGCAAAGGCGGCCTGGGCGGCGGGGGAGTTGTTGAGGGCCACCATGACGTGGCTGGGGTATTTGACGTAGGCGTCGTCCTTGACCAGCAGCATGGGGCAGGAGGCAAGCTGGAACACGTATTGGCTCACCGAGTTCTGCAAAATGGCCATGATGCGGTTGCGCCCCCGCGATCCCATGACAATCAGTGGATTGGGTAGAGATTCAGCCACCTGCAGCACCACCACCTTGGGATCCCCTTCCACCAGTTGGGTGCTGATCTTCAGCCCAGGTCGCGGGGGAAAGGTCTGCAGCGTCTGGGCCAATAGCTCCTGCCCCTTTTGCCAGGCAGCCCGCATCTCCTCGGCAGAAGTCTGGGAAGGCACCGCATGCAGCAGCGTCACGTGGCACTGGGCAAAGGCCGGCAAGGACAGGAGAGTATGCACCATCTGCTCGGTGGGGCCGCTGCCGTCGATGGCGGCAATGATGTTTTCAAAGCGAGGCATGGGATCCGTTCTCCTGGCCAACAGCTGCCAAGACTCATCCTAGATCTGGCGCTGCGGATCCCTGTTACCGAGGCGGGTATCCTGCAATATTTTGTTGGGTTTTAGTAACTCAGCCACACATAGCCGGTGAAGCCGCCGCCGGCGTTGGTGTTGCGACCAGTCAAGAATTGAAACCCTCCTAGGCCCAGCGTTAACCCTCCCTCTAGTCGCCAGTTGAGCTGGCCGGAAAGCTTGAGGCTATCGTAGTCGGGATCCTGCACTGCCACATCTCCAAAGAGCAAAGGGGCGCCGTTGCCGAGGGTAAAGTCGCCATCCAGAGCCACAATGGCCTGCACCTCAGGGCTGAGATCCGCTCCAAAGGTCAAGTTGGCTTTGAGGCGGTCGCCCGGATAGCCTAGGTAATCCCGCAAGGTAAGGCAGGAGTCGAAAAAGGCAGGCAGGGATCCCAGCTCGACATTGGCTGCCGCCCCAACTTTGAGATCATAGCCGAAGACGCCGTACCCCAAGGGCAGGGGGGTATTTTCGGTGGCATATCCGGGCGGGATCAAGGCCGTTAGCTGAGCCGAGAAGAAGGGATCCCCGTTCCCCCAAGTATGGCGCAGGCCCAGTTCCAGATCCCGCAGGCCCTGGTTGCGCTGGGTTACAAGCTGGTCGCCGCTAGCAAAGCGATTTTCCAAAAAAACATAGCTGGTGTTGAGGTTGAGGGTGAGGCGATCGCTGAGGCCGGTTTCGGCAAACAGGTTGAGGCGGGTCTCGCCGTACTCGGAAAGGGCCTGCTGCAGGCGTCCCCCCTGGTCAAAGCGGGTGCGGGGTTGGTACACCTCGGGCTGGAGGGAAAAAAACGTCTGACCTGCCCCGCGCGGAAAGCCACAGCCCGCCCAGGCCGGCAGCTCCCACCCCCCCAGGGCAAGGCCCAGGGCCAGCAGCCAGCTTCTGGTAATTGCAAAAGGCTTCATCTAGGGATCCCTCTCTTCTTTTCCCGGCAACAGCAGCGCCGCCGAGGGGGATTGTATCGGCAGAAGGCCGCTTTGGGCCGTCGCCCACAGGGCTTTCCCTACACCCCCTGGGCCACAGCCGGCAAACCCACGCGGGCCCGAAATTGCCGCGCTGCCGTCAGCGCTCCATAGGGATCCCCTTTGTAGAGGCCGTAGTGCATCAGGGACAGGCGCCGCAGCCCCAGTTGCGACACCTCCTGCAGCCAGTCGGGCCGGCTCATGATCTCAAAATCCACCTGGACGGTGTCGGCCCGGCCGCCGTTGGGATGTTTGTCCTTGATCGAGGGCTCGTAGTGGGCCAGCATCAAGTTGCGGTGGATGGGGGCAAAGAGGCGGCAGCAGAGACGGATCTGCTCCGGGTTGCCCGGATCCGGGCCGTTCAGCTCCGGGTTAAACTCCCCTGGCCGCCGCTGGCGCATGGACTGGAAGGCGATCCCGTCCATCTGGCTCATGGTCTCGGCAAAGGGCTCCACCATGCTGCGCCCCGACCCGCGCTGGGGATCGTCGAAGGTGGCAATCCACCCGCCCCAGCAGAGGGCCACTTCGGCCTCTGGCAAACGCTCCTTGATGGCCTGGCGAGCTCTTAGGACGTTGCGCATGAGAGCCTGGTAGTAGGGGGCAGTGTCGGCGTTGTAGGTATCGGCAGGGATGCGCCAGTAGGAGAACTCGGTGGCCAAGCTCCAGTAGGTGGGGCGGCCTTGGGGGTTGGCTTGGGCAATATACCCCGCCAGCTCAGCTACGTCTTGGATAAACTGCTGGGAGATGTGGTAGTCGCCGCAGGGGCGGTGGGTGTCGTCTTCCCAGGTGATGATGTGCAGGCTGTAGCCCCGCTCAAACCACTGCCGCAGAAGCCCGGCCTGGTGCCAGTTGCGCCAGAAGGAGAGATCCCCCTGGCGGTGGTCAAAGCTGTTGAGCCAGCCGCTCAGGAAATGGGGATCCCAGCCCCGCGCCACCGCCGCCACCTGAGGATCCGACTCAATCTCCCAGAGGAAGCGACCGGGATCTGCCCCGATGCCCACTTCCCAGCGGGCCAGCAGCTTTGACAAGTTCAGGTTCCCAAGGGCAACGTTTTCGGAGCCTTGACCACAGCCGGCAACTCCATAGGCAGCTAGCAGCGCTCCGCCCATCTGCAGCACCTGTCGCCTCGGCCATCGTCGTCTCCAGCTCATTCCGTCTCCTCCTCAAGCTTTACCTGGCGGGCCCACAGCCGCACTTGGGGGGAGCTATAAACCTCCCTGAAGCCCGGCAGCCCCTCAAAATTGAGCTCAGGCCAAAATTGCAGGATGCGATCGGCGCTCCGCAAGGGATCCGCCAGCCCCGCTACCAAGAGGTAGTCCACCCTTTCCTGGGGATGCTGAAGGGCCAGGGCAAACTCGTACTGGTGAGGAGTAAGGAAAGAGCGGGGATCCCTTGCCCAAAAGATAGCCTCAAAGTGGATGTCGTCGTCCACCAGCACCCTCTCGCCGGGCAACAGGTGGCGATAGAGATACTGCCCAACCTGGCGCTTTTCCTGCCGCAGCCTCCGCCAGTCTTCTAGGGCTTGCCCAGCAGAGGTTACTTCATACAGGTTTTGGGCAGCTTCCAACTCGCCACTAAGGGGCACTACCCCTGCCACCAGCCGCTCCCAGAGATCCCGCTCCTCAGCCACCAGGGGCATGAGGAAACCCGGCTCTTGGCTCACCCCATAACCGGCAGTGAGGCAGTTCAACCCCAAGAGAGCAGTGATCAACAGGCGCTTAGCCCAGCCGGGGCCGGCTCCGCGACACAAGTAGGCGCCCATCAGCAAAGGCAGCGGCACCCAGAAAAGGCCAAAGCGGCTCAGCTCCCGCAAAAACAGCCCCTGCCCTAGAGAAGCCAGCAGGATGACCAGCGGCATCCCCCAGACCAAGGCCCAGACGCGACGGCCCAAACCGTGACCCAACAGGGATCCCATCCCCAACAGCAAATAGGCAGGAGCCAGCAGCGCCAGCCACTTTCCCGCTTCAAGCAGCCCCCGCCAGCCACCTACCTGCTGTAAGTCTTCCCGCAACTGGGGCAGCCGCAGGCCACTGCCCACCTGGTAGGTGAAAGCCCAGGGATCCCCTACCGACAGCCAATTCACATACAGCCAGCTCAACATCAGGGCCAGGCTGATAAACCCTGCCACCAGCAGCGAAGCCCAGCGAAACCCCCAGGATTCGCGGCGAAAAGCCAATAGCAGTGCTATCGCCAGCCAGGGCAGCAGCCAGCTACTTTCCCAGCGCAGCACCATCAGAGGCCCCAAGGTCAGGCCAATGAGCAGCAGCCGCAGCGTAACGGGCAGCTCATCCTTCTCCACTGCTTGTTTCTCATCGGCCAGGGGAAACAACAAGGCCATGTTCACCCCCAGCAAAAGCGAGGTAGCTGTCCAGGTGGGGCTACGCAGCAGCATCAGGATCAAAGCCGGCTGCAGTAGCAGCAACAAGCCCCACAGCCAGCGCCACCCCAGGCCGGCGGGCAGACGGCGCAACTGTTGCCCCATCCAGCCCAACAACAGGGCTCCCAAAATGGCCTGCAGCAACAGCGGCGATCGCCCCAAAATGGCCGTGGCCAGCACCAGGGAGGGGGGGAAAGTGGTGCCGACAATGGGCAGGCGCGGATCCGGCCCCAGGGCGGCTACGGATCCCTTGTAGCCAAGAAACTGCATCTCCAGGCTTACCCAGCCCCAGCCTTCCTTGAGCCCCCACAAAAGGCCAGCTAGGAGCAGCAACGGGATCCCGATGGGCGCAAAGAGCCTCCAGAAGGCTTTAAGCTGAGTTGCAAACATAGATGCTTCACGAACAAACTTAGCTAAACTTCACAATTAGTTCTAGGAGACTTGAACACCTCATCGAATCCCAAGGAGTGACTTAATGCCAACAAGTTTCAGAAAAACTATTTGGGATCGATGGACGTGTTTTGGGATCCCTACAAAGCTAGACTAGTTTTCCCTTTTTTGAGGCGTTTCTTCTACGCACTTTGGCGTATTGGGTTCAGCAAAATGGTCGATGAAAAGTTGCTGGGCTGCAGGTGAAGATAGGAAGGTCTTTGAACGGGAACAGGGTGTGACCTCAATGCTACAGTCTGCGCGGGACAGGGACGACGCGGCAATTCCAACGCTGGAGCTTTTGCCCTCCCAGGCAGAAATCCGACCCTGGGGAGCCTTCTGGGTCTTGGATGAAGGGCCGATGTATAAGATCAAGCGCATCGAAGTCAAGCCTGGCCATCGCCTCAGCCTGCAGATGCACTACCACCGCAGCGAGCACTGGATTGTGGTGCGGGGTACGGCGCGGGTCACGCGGGGCGAAGAGGTGATGCTACTCAACTCCAACGAGTCCACCTACATCCCCCCCTGTACCAAGCACCGCCTGGAAAACCCTGGCACTACCCCTTTGGTCGTCATCGAGGTGCAAAACGGGGAATATTTGGGAGAGGACGATATTGTACGCTTCGAGGACGACTACGCTCGCTCATAGGGTAGGCCCAAGACAAGAAAGCTCTCTTGTGACCGGCTAATAACTTCTGAAGCCTGGGCGGCTGCTCCCACCTTAGCGCTAGGCTTTGTCTGTGCATGTCTAGGGATCCAAACAAACAAGGAAAAGGGTGAGCCAGAAGAGAAAACAATGGGCGCTGCTCGTTGCCAGTTTGCTGTGCTGCGTGCCGGTAGAGGCAGGACAAGCAGAGCCTCTTTCGTTCCAAAGGCTAGGCTACGAGCGCTCGGTGCTGCTGCAGGGATCCGACCCGCGCCTGGATGTTACTGTCCCTGCCCCCCTCAACGGCCTTGACCCCGAGGCCAGCTTTGTGCAGTTGCGGCTGGAGCCCTCACCGGTGCTGAAGCCGACTTCCACCGTGCGGGTGCTCATTAACGACGAGCTGGTCGGGATCTTTCTGGTGGGAGATTTGCGGCAAGAGCCAGTGGTGCGGGTGCCGATCCCAGCTCTGCCCCCTGGGGAGCGCTTTATTACTGTCTCCGTCCAGCCTTTTTTGAGCATCAGCGATGACATCTGCGCCGATCTCAACACCGGCAATCTGTTGCTGACGGTGGGGCGGGACAGTTTCTTTGAGTTGGTGCCCCGCGTTCCGGATACCACGGTGGCTGGCTTTCTGCGCCTGGTATACCCTCAGCTTACTCTGGTGGTGCCAGCCAACCTCACTCCTGAAGCCGCAGAAGCGGCCCTTTGGCTCTATAGTTTGCTTTCCCACCTCTTTCCCCAGACCCCTATTCTCTGGAGCAACCGCCCGGTTGCAGGAGCTCAGGTTACCCTAGAACCGGCCAATTTCACCCCCCACTTGCAGCATGAAATTACCCCCGAGGGATCCCGCCTACGGATAGCCGCCCGCCGCGAGGCCATTCTTGCCCTCTATGAAGAGTGGAAGCGGGCAGGTCTGGTGAGCCGAGGGATCCAGGTGGCAGCAGTAGCCGATTTGGAGAAGGCCCTCAGAACCAACCGCCTCAGCTTCCGTGAGCTGGGGATTGTGGATCCCCTGCTGCGGGGGTTTGGCAGCCAGTCGTTGGTGTTCAACTTCAACCTATCTCAACTGGGGGGGCGCCCGCGGGATCTGGCAGCGCAACTGGATGTGATCATGAACCCAGTGGATGGCCGGGCCGGGGATCGCCTGACGGGCTACGTGTTCTTGAATGGCGTTCTGTTGCGCACCTACAACCTGACAGGCCGCACCCAGCTCAACGAGACTGTTACTCTGCCCACCCGCCTGCTGCGCCGCTTTAATCAACTGGAGCTCCGCTTTGACTATGGCGCCAGCCCCGGTAATTGCCAGGGATCCCTGACCCCGCTGACTTTGCAAGTGCGTTCCGATAGCTCTGGCCTTCTCTGGAGCGGCTACCAAGCCCCTAGCGGCGAGCTGCAGGAGATCCCAGCGGTGCTGCAGGGATCCGGACGGGTTGGGCTGGGGGATCCGCAGTTGCTGCCGGCTGCTGCCTATTTGGTTGGGGCCCTGAGCCGGCTGGCCGCCCGACCGCTTTTGCCCGCCGTGAAGTTTCTGCCCAAAGAGGGAGGCAAACTGGAGAGCGGAAACTTCGCTTGGCAAATCCTGGTAGCCGCCCCGGAGCAGGTGGAGCTGAATAGCCCCATTCGGCTGGGATCCCAGTTTGAGATCCTCAATCCCTTAAACCAGCAGGTGGCCCTGGCTGCTCAACCACAAGAAAACCTTGGCCTGCTGCAGTACTTTTTGGTTCAGGGCAAGCCCACCCTGTGGCTGTCTTGGTGGGGATCCGATCCAGCTTTGGCAGAACGCCTCAGCCGTGGCCTTGCCGATCCGCGCAGTCGCCTAGCCAACCAACTGCAGGGAAATGTGCTCACTGCCTACGCTGCCACCCCCCAGCTCACCCAGGTACAGAGTTGGGATCTCACACCCCAAGGCTATCGGGTGCGCTACCCCGGTCGCTTCAGTTGGCAGCTTTTGTTGTGGCAGTACCGCTATTGGCTGGTGCTTTTGCTGGCCATCCTGCTGGCTGTGGGGGCATGGGACACCTATCGACGTTTGGCCCGGCGACCTGAGCCGCCAACCCCCTCGTAGGGGGCTAGTCACGGACTTGCGCTTAAGCCAGACTGAAGCCGAACCCCAACCTAGAGGCCATGCTGCAGTCGATTAAGTCCTGGCTGGTGCAGACAGGCTACCTCACCCGGCAGCAACTGGCGGAAGCCGAGGAGTACCGCGAAGCAGTGGGCTGCTCTTTGGCCAGGGCTCTTTGGAGCTTGCGGGCCATGCACCCCCGTCAGTTTGCTCGCCTCTGCTGTCAGATCTTGGATCGGCCCAAGCTGAGGAGCTGGTTGCTCGAGCATCCCCTCGACCTAGAGCTGCCTTGGCTGATCGAGCCTATCGATCTGGTGCCGGTGCGCTTTTTGCCCTGTGGCTGGCTCAACCCGCAAACCGTTGTCGTGGCCACTGAAGAGCCGGGCTACCCCGGCGTTTGGCAGGCTGTGAAACGCCTGTGCCCGGAAGCAGAAAAACTCTGGGAGATCCCGGCCACTGAAAAGCAGATCCTGACGGTCATCCTTGAGCGCAAGCTGGCCGCCGAACTGCTGGGCAGTCGTCTCACTCTGGAGCAGTGGCAGCAGGCTTTGGACATCCGCCGCCGCACTGGATCCAACCTGGGGCAAGTGCTGACCCGTCTGAGCTATCTCTCGACTCCCGAGTATCTCAGCATCCTAGCCCATCTGCTGGGCTATCCTTCCGTCTCGGAGCTGATGGGGACAGGGCTGCTTTACCGCGACGAGAGCTTGAGCCGCCAGTTCGAGCCCGAGCTGATGATGCGCCACCTCTTCTACCCCTTGACCTGGACGGATGAGAACACCCTCACCGTGATGGTCAATGACCCCCTGGACTGGGCGGTGGATGAGCTGCTCTACAGCTGGCGGCCAGGGTTGCGAATTGAAAAAGTTCTGGGCACCGAGCAGGATATCACGCAACTGCTCAGCCAAGACCAGGGATCCCGCTTCAGCCAAGAGGCAGTCTACAAGCTGCTGACCCGTCTGCCGGAGGAATCGGCCTCGCGGGTGTTTACCCCCTCCCAAATTGCGGTCGGCTATGGCCTGCTGCTGCTGTTGCTGTGGGGGTTGGCCACTGCTCCCTGGACGACTCTAACGATCTTGGTGCTGCTGATCAATCTTTTTTACGTCGCTTCGATCCTGTTCAAACTGCTGCTCAGCCTAGTGGGATCCGCCGATCGCTTCCACCAGATCTCCGATGAGGAAGTGGCCGCTTTGGATGATCACGACTTGCCTATCTATACCATCCTGGTGCCGGTCTACAAAGAGCCAGAAGTGATGCCAATTCTCATCAACTCCCTCTCCAAGCTGGACTACCCCCATGAGCGCTTGGATGTGATCATCTTACTGGAGGAAAACGACCAGGCCACCATCGAAGCTGCTCGGGCCGCCAAGCCCCCCCGCTATGTGCGCCTGCTCATCGTGCCGGATAGCAAGCCCAAGACCAAGCCCAAAGCCTGCAACTATGGCCTAGCCTTTGCCCGCGGCGAATACCTCACCATCTACGACGCTGAGGATATCCCCGACCCCGACCAACTCAAAAAAGCAGTCATTGCCTTCCGAAAAGGGGATCCCAGCTTGGTCTGCGTCCAGGCTGCCCTCAACTACTTCAACCGCAACGAGAACTTCCTCACCCGCATGTTTACGCTGGAGTATTCCTACTGGTTTGACTACCTCCTGCCAGGCTTGGAAACTCTGAAAATGCCCATCCCCCTGGGAGGCACGAGCAACCATTTCCGCACCGACCGCCTGCGGGAGCTGCAGGGGTGGGATCCCTTTAACGTTACCGAAGATGCCGATCTAGGCATTCGCGCCAGCCAGCACGGCTACACGGTGGGGGTGATCAACTCCACCACCTACGAAGAGGCCAATTGCGCCCTCAAAAACTGGATCCGGCAGCGCTCCCGCTGGATCAAGGGCTACATGCAGACTTGGCTAGTCCACAACCGCCACCCCCTGCGCTCGTTGCGCAAACTGGGCCTTAAAAACTGGCTGGCCTACCAATTCTTTATCGGCGGCAGCTTCTTCACCTTCCTCACCAGCCCCATCATGTGGCTGCTGTTTTTCTACTGGCTGTTTACCCGCGCCCATTGGCTGCAGAATATCTTCCCCAGTTGGCTAATTTACTTGGGCCTGTTTAACCTCTTGGTGGGCAATGCCATCGGGATCTACCTCAACTTGGTGGCCGTTTTTCGGCGGGGTTATTACGATCTGGCCTTCTATGCCCTTCTCAACCCCATCTACTGGCAACTGCACTCCATCGCAGCCTATATGGCCCTGTGGCAGCTTTTTACCAAGCCCTTCTACTGGGAAAAAACTATCCACGGCCTGAGCAAATTTACCCACGCCAAAGTGCAAGAAGCCAGCCACAAACCAGCCTAGCCAGCCGCATTCAGTTGTCCTAATCTGAACCGAAATACCCACGGCATGGCGCACATCTTTCCCTCTCCCAGAGGGAGAGGGGCTAGGGGTGAAGGAAGCGCTAGAAGCCGTAGTCAGAATCGACGACGACGGCACAGCCAAGCGGGTGGCGGCAGCCGGCCATGATGACCTGGATTGCGAAGTCGCCCTCGTAGGGAGCTTGGACGATGGGGAAATCGTCCAAGAGCGTATCTTCGGCTACCACCCGACCGTTGCGATCGTAAAGCACCAGATCCACGTCGTGGCAATCGCGATCGCACTGGGCCCAGATGTTCTCGCCCCGGTAGAAGTAGCCCCTCACCCAGGTCGATTGCCCGTTTAGTAACCACAGGCTACTTTGGCCCCACGCTTTGGCACCACCCAGGATCGCAGCCGCCCCGATCATGCCCGCTGCCAGCCAGCCCCGCAGAGAAACCATCGGATTTTCCTCCTTCCATGAAGTTTCTTTTGCCGCAACAGGGATCCCTGCCCCTGCCCACACTCTAGCATTGAGATTTTCGTTTCCCGGTTGATTGCGATCACATCCAGCATCTTCCTTACAAGTTGCAAAAAAGAGCTACAAAAAAAGGGATCCCAACTTGCGCAGGGATCCCTGAATTTCGATCAGAATGAGACTGAGAAAATCTGCCCAAAGCCCTTGATGTTTCTCACTGCGGCAGCACCAGTTCCCCCCGCCGTCCCAGGGGATCGGTGAGCACGCTGCCGGTGGGGCCTTTGATCTGAATGGTGCAGCGGCTGCCGGAGACTTCGATGACGTTGTAGTTGGGCACCGCCAGCTCCAAAAAGCGCAGGTTGCCCGTCGTGACGCCAGGGATCCCGCTCACCTCTGGATTGGCAGGGTTCACAGGGGCGAGAAAGCCATTCAGAATCCGGTAGTAGAGGCGGCTGGCGTTGGGGATCCCAAGGCGATTCCCTTCTTCATCGATGCTTAAAGCGGTAACACTCCGTCCCGTGGGGCCAGTCCATACTTCCCAAATGGGGTTGCTGCTGCCGGGGTTGACCTGGCCGATGAAACCGGCGTGGTTGTTGCCGGTTAGGAACACCACGTTGCGGATGTTGTTCTGCTCGATAAAGTCGATCACCTCCTGCCGCTCCAGCCAATAGCCCTCCCACACGTCGTTGGAGCGGAAATAGGTCACTGTGATGGGAAACTCGCTGACGATGAACTTGTAGGTGGCAGTGGAGTTGCGCAGGCCGTTGAACAGCCACTGCTTCTGCGGCTCTCCCAAGAGGGTGCGCGGCGTGCGGCGCAGCAGGTTAAACAGGGCTTGCTCGGATCCCGGCGGGCCAAAGAAAAGGGTCTCCTGCTCGGGCGTGAGGCGGATGCCGGCCAGCTCCAAAAAGCGCTGACGAGTCAGGCCAGGGGGCAAGATGGGCAGGATCGGGGTCACAGCGGCCAAGTCGCGGTACTGGCGCAGGTCGAGGATGAAGACTTCGGCATTGGCCCCGTAGCGGAAGCTGCGAAACAGCCGATCCCGGCTATCCACCCCCGGCACATCCGTCAAGTTGGGGGTGATGGGGTTGTACTCAAAAAAGGCCTGGTAGCCCAGCACCCTGAAATCTTCCACATCGCGGGTTTGCCCGGTGGCGTCGTTGAGCTGGACGGCGCGACCGCCGCGGGCCTTCTGGCCGCTGTAGTTGTCGATCACCTCGTGGTCGTCCCAGTTGTAAACAAAAGCCGTGCGGCTGAACAACTGGGCAAACTCCGGCCCGGCATATTTGGGATCCCGCTGATCCCGATAGAGGCTGCGGTAAAACTCAAGCGTTGGTATCGGATCCAGACCCAGCCAGAAGCGATCCGCGTAAACGGTGTCGCCGTTGAAGGCGATGAAATCGATGTCGCCGCGGTTGACCTCTGCCAGCAGGGCCGCCCCGATGGGAAAAGGAGGCTCGTTGGCGCAGCTAATGTGCAAGAAACGAATGGGCCGCCCATCGCCTGGAGCTGGCAGGGTGCGGAACTGGCCCACGGGGCTGGTAAACCCCTCGCTAACAAAACGGTAGAAATAGCGCTGCGCCGGTCTTAGGCCGGTGACGACGGTGCGGACAATGTAGTCGCCTGGCTCGGTGCGGTAGTTGCGACCGGCCACGCGGCGGGCAGTGAGGGAAACCTGCTGCAGAATGGGGCTGAACCCAGCATTTTCCGCCACCTGCAGCGTCACCGCCACCGTATCCACGCTGCTAGCCGGCACCACCCGCGTCGAGAGCACCGCCCCTTCGGGGGTGGGATCCCCGGCAAACACCCCTTGGGGAAATCCCGGCTCTCCCAGCGGCGGGATAGAAGAACTGGAGGTGCCCCCACAGGCGGCCAGGGCAGCTGCCCCACCCCCAAACATCAACAACTGCAGGAAAAAACGACGGGAGCTCAGGGAACTCATACGGCTAACCTCAGCGACGCCGGCAAATGTAAAGGGATCCGCAACAATGGCTAGTTGCCTTTAGTCAAGCACTTTTGCCCCCGAACGGAGGTTGTGGATTGGTGAAAGCTGGGTTAGCTTCTGTTTAAGAACGCCGAGCTCCGTGCCCTAGCTTTTTGCAATCCTGCTTGCCTCTCCCTTAGCCAACCTGGCTGCGCAACTGCCGCAGCAGCCGCTCAAACTCCTCTGGCAAGGGAGCGGTAAACTGCAGTGGCTGGCCAGTGCGTGGGTGAACAAAGGAGAGCTTCCAGGCGTGGAGAGCTTGGCCGCTTAGCTTGACGGGGCTGGTTTTGCTCCGGGTGTAGAGGGGATCCCCAACAATGGGCAGGTGCAGGTGGGCGGCATGCACCCGAATCTGATGGGTGCGACCAGTCTCCAGCTCAAACTGCATTAGGGTGTAGTTGCCCAGGCGCTCCAGCACCTGCCAGTGGGTTACCGCTGCTCGCCCTTGGCCGGGGGGCAGGACGGCCATCTTCTGCCGATCCACCGGGTGCCTCCCAATGGGGGCAGAAATAGTGCCTTGGCTCTGGGCAGGACGCCCGAACACCACTCCCAGGTAGATGCGCCGGGCAGTTTTGGCTTGAATTTGGGCCTGCAGGTGCTGGTGAGCCTGATCGTGCTTGGCAATCACCAAGGCGCCGGTGGTGTCTTTGTCCAGGCGATGGACAATCCCCGGACGCAGTTCGCCGTTGATCCCCGAAAGGTGAGAACCATGGGCCAGCAGCGCATGCACCAGGGTGCCGCTGGCGTGTCCGGGAGCAGGATGCACCACCAGGCCGCGCGGCTTGTTGATGACAAGGAGATCCTCGTCTTCGTAGAGGATGTCCAAGGGGATCGGTTCCGGCTGCAACGAGGTTGGGGTGGCTGGCGGGATCCGCACCTCGATCTGATCCCCCGCTTGCAGGGGGCGATCCTTATCCAGGCAGGGCTGACCATTGAGCCAAACCTGGCCCTGGCGGATGAGCTGCTGCAGGCGCGAGCGAGATAGATCGGGCAGTTGTTCTGCCAACCCGCGATCCAGCCGCAAGCCCTGCTGTTTCTCCGTCACCGTCACCCGGCGAATTTCTGCCACTGGATCTCTGGGGTCTTCCATTTGCCCTGTTTCCGCAAACTGCTGCTTTGAAAACATTGTGGCAGAGCGGTTACTTTTGCATTAGGTAAAAAAGGTCGAAGATTTGTGTCAGCTTTCTCAGCAGGATCTTGGCAGGATTGGCTCTGTGTCGTCTCCTTCTCAGGTTTCTCTAGGGGGCTGTGCCGGGATTTTAACCAGAGAAAAACCCTCAGTACAGTGGGAGTATAGCCCCTTAAAGCCGGTCCAGATTCTGGCTGGGGAAAGTTTCTTGCTACACGCAAGTGTTGCAACACTTATTACACAGTTGGTCCGCTGGGTACAAGGAGGCAAGGCATGTTGGATGGAGCAGCGCTGGGGTCCCAGCTTCAGCAACCCCCTCAACGCCAGCTTGGCTCAGAGCCGCCCTTGGTTTTGTCTCTCACAGAGGTGGGCCTGCGGGATATTGCTCAGGTAGGCGGGAAAAACGCCTCCTTGGGAGAAATGCTGCAGCAGCTAGCCCCCAAAGGGATCCGCGTGCCCCTGGGGTTTGCCACCACCGCCCATGCCTACCGCCAGTTCATTGCCGCTGGCGGCCTCGAGGAGAAGCTGCGGGAGATCTTCAAGGACCTAGACATCGAGGATGTGCGGAACCTGCGCGAGCGGGGCAAAGCTGCCCGCACCTTGATCCTGCAGACACCTTTCCCACTGGAGTTAGAGCAGGCCATTGCCGAAGCCTACCAGAAGCTGTGCGAGCGCTACGGCCCTGACACCGATGTGGCGGTGCGCTCCAGCGCCACGGCGGAAGACCTGCCCGACGCCAGCTTTGCCGGCCAGCAGGAGACCTACCTCAACGTGCACGGAGTAAAGGCGGTGCTGAATGCCTGCCACCGCTGCTTTGCCAGCCTGTTTACCGACCGGGCCATCTCCTACCGCCAGATCAAGGGCTTTGACCACTTTCAGGTGGCCCTCTCGGTGGGGGTACAGAAGATGGTGCGCTCGGACTTGGCCTGTTCGGGGGTGATGTTCTCCATCGACCCAGAAACCGGCTTCAAAGATGCGGTGCTGATCACCGCGGCCTATGGCCTGGGGGAAAACGTGGTGCAAGGGATCGTCAACCCCGACGAATACGTGGTCTTTAAGCCTACCCTGAAGCAGGGGCTGCGGCCCATCCTCTCGCGCAAGCTGGGCAGCAAGGCCCTGAAGCTGGTCTACGACGAGGAGGGATCCCGTTTCACCAAAAACGTACCCGTCCCCGAAAGCCTGCGCCGGCAATATGCCCTCAAGGACGACGAGATCCTGGAGTTGGCTCGCTGGGCCTGCCTTATCGAAGAGCACTACTCGGCGCTGCGGGGCCGCTTCACTCCCATGGACATCGAGTGGGCCAAAGATGGGATCACGGGCGAGCTGTTCATCGTCCAGGCCCGCCCCGAGACGGTGCAGTCCCAAAAGGCGGCCAACCGCCTCAAGACCTATCGCTTGACGCAGCCACAGGCGCGCCCAGAACCCCTGGTGCGGGGACGAGCAGTGGGGGAGGCCATTGGCCAGGGCACAGCTCGGGTCATTTTGGATGTGCGCCGCTCGGATCAGTTCCAAGCGGGCGAGGTGCTGGTGACGGAGAAAACAGATCCCGACTGGGAGCCGATCATGAAAAAGGCCAGCGCCATTGTCACCAACCAAGGGGGGCGCACCTGCCATGCGGCCATCA
The DNA here is from genome assembly GCF_047461755.1 of Synechococcus sp. R65.1. Taxonomy (NCBI): domain Bacteria; kingdom Bacillati; phylum Cyanobacteriota; class Cyanophyceae; order Synechococcales; family Synechococcaceae; genus Synechococcus; species Synechococcus sp. R65.1. The sequence continues at coordinate 101,978 of NZ_JANSHU010000006.1, forward strand.
TCGCCCGCGAGCTGGGGATCCCGGCCATTGTTGGCTGCGGCAACGCCACGCAAGTACTCCGCTCCGGCGATCCCATCACCGTCTCCTGCGCCGAAGGGGAGGAAGGGCGCGTCTATCCTGGCTTGCTGTCCTATGAAGTTACAGAGATCCCCCTCGAGGAGCTGCCCCGCCCCCGCACCCAACTGATGATGAACGTGGGCAACCCGGAAAAAGCCTTTGGCCTCAGCGAGATCCCTTGCGATGGCGTAGGTCTGGCGCGGCTGGAGTTCATCATCGCCAACCACATCCAGGTGCACCCTCTAGCGTTGGTTCACTACGAGGAGGCGGTCAAGGAGGAGCCGCGCCTGGCAGAGCTCACCGCCCAGTATTCTGACAAGCCGGAGTACTTTGTGGACAAGCTGGCCCAGGGAGTGGCCACCATCGCCGCTGCCTTCTACCCCAAGCCGGTGATCGTGCGGCTATCGGACTTCAAGAGCAACGAATACGCCCACCTGCTGGGCGGATCCCGCTACGAGCCTCACGAGGAAAACCCCATGATTGGCTGGCGGGGGGCCTCCCGCTACACCGATCCCCGCTATCGCGACGGCTTTGCCCTTGAGTGCCGGGCCATGAAACGGGTGCGGGACGAGATGGGCCTGACCAACGTCATCTTGATGGTCCCCTTCTGCCGCACCCCCGAAGAAGGGCACAAGGTGCTGGAGGAGATGGCCCGCCACGGCCTGGTGCGAGGGGAAAACGGCCTGCAGGTGTACGTCATGTGCGAGCTGCCCAGCAACGTCATCCTGGCCGACGAGTTCTGCCAGATCTTCGACGGCTTTTCCATCGGCTCCAACGACCTCACCCAGCTCACCCTGGGGTTGGATCGCGACTCCGCCCTGGTGGCCCATCTTTTTGACGAGCGCCACGAGGCGGTCAAGCGGATGATCGCCCAGGTAATCCAGACCGTGAAAAGCCACGGGCGCAAGATTGGCATCTGTGGCCAGGCCCCCAGCGACTACCCTGACTTTGCCCGCTTCCTAGTGCAGCAAGGGATCGACTCCATTAGCCTCAACCCGGATTCCCTGCTGAAAACTCTGTTGGTGGTGGCTGAGGCGGAAGGCGATGGTACCCAATAGGCTCAGGGGGCTGCGCTGGGATCGCGTTGGCTGGGTTACAATCTTCTCTGCTGTGTTGCCATCCCCGCCATGATCCACGAACTTTCCATGCCGGCCCTCAGCTCCACCATGGAAACGGGCAAGATCGTTGCCTGGCTGAAAAACCCCGGCGACCGGGTGGAGAAAGGGGAAAACATCCTGGTGGTGGAGTCGGACAAGGCGGACATGGATGTGGAGTCCTTCCACAGCGGCATTCTGGCCAGCATCCTGGTACCGGCAGGGGAATCGGCGCCGGTGGGCACGCCCATTGCCCTCATTGCCGAAACCGAAGCAGAGGTGGCCGAGGCTCAAGAGAGAGCTAAGGCCCTCTCTAAGGGTGCTGCGCCACTAGCTACGCCTAGTGCAGCCTCTGTCCCCCCAGTGCAACGGCCAGCCTCTGCCCCTGCAGCGATCTCCACCTCCGCACCCTCAACTGGCTCCGACGGGGCCGGATCCCAGCGGATCCTGGCTTCCCCACGGGCAAAGAAACTGGCAGAAAGCTTGGGGGTTGACCTGCGCACTGTGCGCGGCTCTGGCCCAGGGGGCCGCATCGTAGCGGAAGATGTGGAGCGGGCCGCAGCTCAGGCTGCCTCTGCCCCGGCGGCAGCTTTTTCCTCGGCTGCTCCTCCCCCTGTCTCTGCGCCCTTGGGAGAAGTGGTTCCCTTGAGCACCCTGCAGGCGGCGGTGGTGCGCAACATGAACGCCAGCCTGGGTGTGCCAGTGTTCCACGTCGGCTACACCATCACAACCGACAGCTTGGATCAGCTTTACCAACAGGTGAAGCCCAAGGGGGTAACGCTGACCGCCCTTTTGGTCAAAGCTGTGGCCCTCACTCTAGAAAAGCACCCCCTCCTCAATGCCAGCTACACAGAAAACGGGATCCACTACAAAGCGGACATCAACATTGCCGTGGCGGTGGCCATGGAGGATGGGGGCCTAATTACCCCTGTGCTCAAGCAAGCCAACCGCGTTGACCTGTACGAACTCTCACGGCGTTGGAAGGAGCTGGTGGAGCGAGCGCGGCGCAAGCAACTGCAGCCAGAAGAGTACAACAGTGGCACCTTCACCCTCTCCAACCTGGGCATGTTTGGGGTGGATCGCTTCGACGCCATCCTGCCCCCCAACCAAGGGGCTATCTTGGCCATTGGCGCTGCTCGCCCCACCGTGGTGGCTACGCCGGAAAAAGCCATTGCCATTCGCTCCCAAATGCAGGTTAACCTCACCTGCGACCACCGCGTCATTTACGGCGCCCACGCCGCGGCCTTCTTGCAAGATCTAGCCCAGTTGTTGGAGCAAAAGGTGGAATCCCTGACGCTGTAGAACTCAATAAGGGGCAGGCTGGGATCTACCTCAAGAGCCCAGGCGTGGATGCCGACGCTAATGTTGTGGGTGCAGAGGACGAGAGCTGAGCAATCTCGGTCAAGCTCTGCCAGAATCCGCTCGCGCTACTCTCGGTACTAAAGCCAAGGGCACTGAGGTTGGCTAGCTCTGGCTCTACCGGTTCTCGCACATCGATGAGTTGCAGCGGGGCAGCCCCAGGATCTCTTAAGCGGGCAGCCAGCTGTTGCGCGCGACCGGGCGAATGAAAGAGAACATGGCTGACCTGTAACTTATCTGGATCCGTTCCTAGGATATACCGGCTCAGCATCTGCTCTGGGCTGCTTGCAAGTGGTCGTGGTTGGCCGACAACGCTAGAACTTCAAATTTCCCTACTGACTGCAGACCCTCTGCCAAGATCCCCTTTAGGAGGCTCTGCTTGAGAAGATTGATCCCAGGGGTCTATCGGGGCTCTGGGTGTCTTCAGTTCTGATAGGCTTGACTGATGGGAACTTGCCAAGGATCTTCCACCGATGGAAGGACTTCGTCCTACAAACGGCCCAGTATCCCAATCTATCTGGCCAGTTCGTTCCCTTTTGCTGACTCTGTTGGCAGGGATCGCTTTTGGCTGTGGAGGAGGCACAGGCAACTCTCCCCCTCTGCCGTCGCCAGGTAGTGGATCTGTCGTCCTGCAAGTGGATCCGGCCAGGGGCCCCTTTACCAAGGTGGCTGATGCCGTTGCAGAAGCGCAGCGGCTGCAAAATGCCACAGCAGGACTAGAGGTGCTGATCCAGATTTTGGGGGCAGGTAGAGAGAGGCTGCAGGGCAACCTGGCCCTAGATGGGGGCGACGGCACCAACGGCGGACGGATTCGCATCACCAGCTCCGCAGCCTACGAGATCCTGACCGGACCCTTCGACCTGATTGTAGCTAGCCAAACCAGCCTACAGGGGGTGGATGTGGTGCTAGAAGGTGGGCGCGTTCAGGTGAACAACGGCAACTTTCAGCCGAGCAAGGTAACTCTCAACGATCCCCGCTCCAACATCTTGGTCAATGGCAATGCTGCGGTTCTGGAGGGGGTTCTGGGCCAGCTGGCTCAGATCTTTTGCCGGCAATTTTCGGATCCTTGTGTGCAGATCTCTGGCAATGGCCGGGTCGCGAGCATCTCATCCACCGTCAGCAAAGCTGGTGGTGTGGGTATAGGCACTGTGCCAGGTAGTAACCCTACCATTGAAAACAGCACAATCCTCCTGCAGGCTGTGCGGGCTTTGGCTGTTCGCTATAGCGACAACTCTGGCGGGGTTTTCCGTAACAACCAGATTGAAGGGGATCCAGACACTGCTGCAACTGCTGCGCCAGTGCAGGCTCGGCAAGCAGCTACCGACGGCACAACTGGGATCCAGCTGGATGGAGCGGGGTCGGCACCGGCCATCCAATTTAATAGGATCGGTGTTGGCAGAATAGCTGGCAGTGTTGGTATCCGCATTTTGCAAGGAAGCCAAGCTCGTACTATTTCCGACAATACGTTCATAACCCGCGGTGAAGGCATGGGGGTAGGGATTCAAGTGGTAGCTGGCACTCCGGAGACAGTAGTTGCTGCCTACTTGGCCAACAACCGCTTCCAGGGGAACTTTCCTGAAAGGATCAGCGTTGGCCCTGTGCCCACGCCCACTCCAGAACTGACACCCACACCTACCCCGGAACCGACACCTAGGCTGACTCCAACGCCCATCCCAGCGCCAACACCCAGGCCAACTCCAAGGCCCACCCCAACTCCGGCGCCCAAGGTCAAACCAGAACTGACACCCACACCTCCCCCGGCTCCGACTCGGAGGCTGCG